>NKIE01000733.1 GCA_002256055.1 Pseudomonas sp. PGPPP3
TTCGACCACCGCCTCGCGCTGTTCGGGGGCGATGCCGGGGCCGTGATCGCAGACCTGTACTTCGACCTGATCGCGGCTGTCGCGCAGCTCAATCTGTGCGCCGCCGGCATAGCGCAGGGCATTTTCCAGCAGGTTGCTCAGGCACGAGCGCAGTGCCAGCGGCTGCACCCGCAGCGGCGCGCAGTAACCACTGACCTGCACGTCAGCACCACGGTCCTGGGCGTCTTCGGCCATGGACTCGACCAGCGCCTGCAAATCCAACCACTGCAGGGCCTCGCAACTGCGCTGTTCGTGCAGGTAGTTGAGGGTGGCGTCGAGCATGCTGATCATTTCGCCGAGGTCTTGGCCCATACGGGCGCGCAGTTGGGCATCGGGCACTTCCTCGACCCGCAGTTTGAGGCGTGCCAGCGGGGTACGCAGGTCATGGGAGACGGCAGCGAGCATGCGCCCGCGCTGCTGCACCTGCTGGCGGATGCGTTGTTGCATCTGGTTGAACGCATGGGCCGCCAACCGCGACTCGCGCGGGCCGGTCTCCGCAAGCGGTGGGCTGTCGAGGTCGTTGCTCAACTGTTCGGCGGCTTCAGCCAGGTGCTGAATGGGGCGACTGAGCAAGCGCGCGCCATACCAGGCAGCGACGATCAGGGTCAGCAACTGAAACAGCAGCGGCACCAGCGGACCGCCAAAACCAGGCGGCGGTGGTGGCGGTTGACCGACAGGCAGGCCATTGGCGGGGGGCGGCGAGTGGGGCGGTGGCGGCGGGCGATGGCCGTACTGGCTGAACCAGACAAAGGCCAGTACATGGGCCAGCACAATGGCCAACAGCAACAGGCCGAACAGGCGCGCGAACAGGCTGTCGGCGCGGCGCATCAGGCGATCTCGCGGGCGTCGAACAGGTAACCCTCGCCGCGCACGGTCTTGATCAGGCGCGGTGCCTTGGGGTCTTCGCCGAGTTTCTGCCGCAGGCGCGAGACCAGTAGGTCGATGCTGCGGTCGAAGGCCTCGATGGAGCGGCCGCGGGCCGCATCCAGCAATTGCTCGCGGCTGAGCACCCGCCGTGGGCGCTCAAGGAACACCCAAAGCAGGCGAAACTCGGCATTCGACAGCGGCACTACCAGGCCATCGGGGGCGTGCAGTTGGCGCAATAC
>NKIE01000734.1 GCA_002256055.1 Pseudomonas sp. PGPPP3
GACGGTAAACTCACCCGCAGCCGTCGGCATACGTGTGGACACCACAGCTGTCGGCCCTAACTGAATGCGGGTATCGACAACCGACTCCCCCGGCAGCGGCTCAATAAACACAGAGAAACGTGCCAGCCCATCGCCAAACATCAACCATGTCACTACCGCCTCCGAGCCGGAGGCGCTACGTTCATGTGTCGCCAGCAAATTAAACCCCACCGGCAACCAACCGGAATGCCAGTGATTGACGGTGGCAAGTGCCGCGGGCGCCAACTTGATCGGCAAGCAGCTCACACTCGGGCGCAACGTTTGCTCGCTCAGCGGGGTGAGGGTGTCCAGCTGGGTAAATTGAAAGCGCTCCAGCAACTGACCCTGCTCACCGAGCATCAATGACTTGAGCGGCAGTGCGGTCAAACGATCCAGGTGCAACTCAAAACCATAGCTCGTAATGGCCAACCAACTGCTCCGCCGCCAGCTGACGCAAGGCCGGCGGCACCACCTCTGTCAATTGCTCCGCTGAACCGCCACTCACGCATTGCGGTCGGCCATTGATGCGCACAACTTCCTGAGCAGGGCCATCCAACTGCAACAAGCGCTCACGCACTTGGCCATTGGCCTCAACCCGATGCCAGATGCCATGGGTCGAAAAGCTGCCATTGCGCTCATAGGCAAAAGTACCCTGATAACTGTGCTCGCGCTCCGCAGCGGCCATTCGCGTCAGCCAGGCCGCCACATCAGCGTTGGCCTGCTGATCCGCCTGCACCGGCGCAACCAACCCAAGCAGCAAAAAGGCAAGAACAGGAAAAACGCGCATAGAAAAACTCAGCGGCTTTCC
The DNA here is from genome assembly GCA_002256055.1 of Pseudomonas sp. PGPPP3. GTDB lineage: Bacteria > Pseudomonadota > Gammaproteobacteria > Pseudomonadales > Pseudomonadaceae > Aquipseudomonas. The sequence continues at coordinate 827 of NKIE01000734.1, forward strand.
AGACTCGCCGCACGGGCATACGGCAATGCGCTTTGCGTACCAATGAAGGCGGCTTGCTGGGCATGCTGACGGACATAGGCCGGCAGATGTTGTTGCTGCCAACGCTGCTGGGCGTCGGTGACGCTCTGACCTTGCGGCACCACAACGCTATTGGTCGTGTAACCGGCCAATACCGCCGGCCCCTGCAGAGGGCGCACCTGCAATAATGGCAGAGCGTCGCGCTGGGCCAACTGCGTGGCCGCCAGATCATCCTGATTGTACATACGCACTCCAGCCAACACGGCGCCCGTCACCGACGCAGCCACGGCCAAACGTCCC
>NKIE01000735.1 GCA_002256055.1 Pseudomonas sp. PGPPP3
GAAGTCGATCCGGCCCATGCCGGTGCGTTCTTCGAGGCAGTGCACGAATTGTCGGCTCAGTATCACGGCTGATGGCGCCGCGCCGGCCGGCAAAGCGCTGCTTTTCGGCGCGATTGCCGGCCTGCTGCGCTGAATGCCTCGCCCTTGTCACGCGCTTTGCATAGAATCGGCAACTCGACCGGCTCAGGGAGGTGTGGCATGCGGCGCGTGGTGTTCAATCAAAAAGGTGGCGTGGGTAAATCCAGCATTGCCTGCAACTTGGCAGCGGTCAGTGCAGCAGAGGGGCATCGCACCCTGCTGATCGACCTCGATGCGCAGGGTAATTCCACCCACTATCTCACCGGTTTGACCGGCGACGAGGTGCCGACGGGCATCGCCGACTTCTTCAAGCAGACCCTGTCGTCCGGCCCCTTTGCCAAGAAGGGCAAGGTCGATATCTACGAAACGCCGTTCGACAACCTGCACCTGGTCACGGCCACCGCCGAACTGGCCGACCTGCAGCCCAAGCTGGAGGCCAAGCACAAGATCAACAAGCTGCGTAAGTTGCTTGATGAACTGGCCGAGGACTACGACCGGATTTACCTGGATACGCCGCCGGCGCTGAACTTCTATACCGTGTCGGCGATGATCGCTGCCGACCGCTGCCTGATCCCTTTCGATTGCGACAGCTTCTCCCGCCAGGCCCTGTATGGCCTGCTGCGCGAGATCGAGGAGATCAAGGAAGACCATAACGAAGACCTTGAAGTCGAAGGTATCGTGGTCAACCAGTTCCAGCCCCGTGCCAGCCTGCCGCAGCAGTTGCTGGATGAGCTGATCAGTGAGGGCTTGCCGGTGTTGCCGGTGTACCTGAGCAGTTCGGTGAAAATGCGCGAGTCGCACCAGGCTTGTATGCCGCTGATCTTTCTCGAGCCCAAGCACAAGCTCACTCAGCAGTTTGTCGAGCTCTACCAGTTGCTCGAAGAGCGCGGCTGATAACGCTATGCGTACTAACAACAAGGGCGCCTTTTGGCGCCCTTGTTGTTTATGGTGCTGGCTTTAGCGCGCTACCAGCACATCGCATGGTGGTTTGGTCAGGTAGTGCTGGGCCAGGCAGCTGAGCAGTGTCTGGGCCAGCACGCCACGGTTGTGGCGGCCG
>NKIE01000736.1 GCA_002256055.1 Pseudomonas sp. PGPPP3
CTTGGCCGCCGCAACCTGATCAGCAGGAGCCACGCCCTGCTCAGCCAACACGTCCAGCACCAAATTACGCCGCTCCAGCGCCCGCTCAGGGAAGCGCCGTGGGTTGTAGTAAGACGGCCCCTTGACCATGCCAACCATCAGCGCCACCTGATGCAACTTCAACTCAGCCAAGGGCTGGCTGAACAGGTACTGACTGGCCAGGCCAAAACCATGCACCGCGCGCTGACCGTCCTGACCAAGAAATACCTCGTTCAGGTAGGCCTCAAGAATCTCATTCTTGTCATAATGCAGTTCCAGCAACAGCGCCATCATGGCCTCAGTGGCCTTGCGGGTCAGGCTGCGCTCATTGGTCAGGTAGAAGTTCTTAACCAACTGCTGAGTCAGGGTGCTGCCGCCCTGTCGCAATTGCCCGGCTGTCGCATTGATCCAAAAGGCTCGGGCAATCGACTTGAGTGACACGCCGTAGTGATTGAAAAACTCCCGATCCTCAATCGCCACCAGGGTTTTCACCAGATACGGCGGCACCTGATCAAGCTTGAGCAAAATGCGGTCTTCGTGGTGGGCCGGATACAAACCACCGACCAGCAAAGGCTCAAGGCGCGCCACCGCCAGATTGCCGCCCGCCCCCTGGCTCAGCCCGGACACATAGGCGCCGGAGAAGCGCACGTTAATCCGCCGCGCTGGCTCCGTGCCTTCGTAGAACTGAAAGCCACGGGTGTGCAATTGCACATCATTGCCGGCCACCGCGGCCGCTCCGGGGCCTGAAGCAGCGCTCTCCCGGCGATAGCCAAGGGCATCCAGCTCGGTGAGAAAATCCGTCTTGGTCAGCTTTTGCCCGACGAACAGCTCCAATGGCCGAGCGTAGACCTTGGCTGGCACCGTCCAGCGCTTGCCGGAAAACTTCTCCTGCACCACGGCATCAAGGTAAATAGCGAAGCCCGCCAGCACCACCAAACCTACCAGACCGAGTTTAACAACCCAGCCCAGCAGCGGATGTGACGCACTGGAGCGGCGTTTATTGCGAGAACGAGGCGATCGGGAACGAGTCATGGCGCGGGATTATACGCACTTTGCCCCCACCAAACAGGCGCGTCGCCACGGTTTGCACAGCTGACGACAGAGGCCATAATGGC
>NKIE01000737.1 GCA_002256055.1 Pseudomonas sp. PGPPP3
GGGTGCGGCGGCGGCGGCTGAGGTGGCGGGGGGGGTGGCGGCGGAGGCGGTGGCGCCTCGGGGGGCTGGTAATGGAATACGCACAGGAGCAACAGCCATGAGCCTACTCAGCGCGAATGAGCAACAGCAGGTGGCGAACGCCATTGCCCAGATCGAACGCGACACAGATGCCGAACTGGTCACAGTACTGGCTGCTCAAGCCGATGATTACCGCGACGTCGCCCTGCTCTGGGCCAGCCTGCTGGCCTTGCTGTTGCCGGGGGCGATCAACTACTACCCAGCCTGGCTGGATAGTGGGCAACTGCTACTGGTGCAATGGGCGAGCTTTATCGGCCTGGCCCTGCTCTTCAGTCGCCCAGGCATCAGCGCCCGTTTGGTGCCGCGAGCGGTGCGCCACTGGCGGGCCGGCAACCTGGCGCGGCGGCAGTTCCTCGAACACAACCTGCACCATACGGCGGGCGAAACCGGCATGCTGATTTTCGTCGCCGAGGCCGAGCGTTATGTCGAGATTCTGGTCGATCGCGGCATCTCCCGACACCTGCCGGATAGCACCTGGCAGGTGCAGATCGACGCCTTCACCCGCCAGGTGCAGCAGGGCCAGACGTTGCAAGGTTTTCTCGACTGCATTCAGAGCTGCGGTGCGCACCTCAAGCAGCACCTGCCGGCCAGCCACAGCCGCAACGAGCTGCCCAACCGCTTGGTGTTAATGCCTTAGGGTCTGTCGCCGGTTCAGCCGCGCGCTTTACTTAAGGCCTCGGCGATCTTCGCCGCTGGCACCTTCTGCAAGCGGCACAGCAACGCATGGGAAATCTCGCGAATGCCATGGCGTTCGCGCAGTTGCGCGGCCATAAACAGCATCAGGTTGGCGGCCATTTCCGCATCGGCCATGGCCCGGTGCGCCTGGCCGGTGTGGGGCAACTGCGCCCAACTGTTGAGGGTGCCGAGCTTGTGATTGGGCGCCTGCGGTAGCAGGCGACGGGCCAGCAGCATCGAGCAGGCAAAATCCTGTACGCGCTGGCGCTGGATCAAGCCCAGTTCGGCATCCCAGAACTTCTGGTCGAACGAGGCGTTGTGCGCCACCAGCGGCGTGCACCCGACAAAATCGGCCACCTCGGCCATCACCTCGGC
>NKIE01000738.1 GCA_002256055.1 Pseudomonas sp. PGPPP3
CTTCCACCACGGCGCCGGTGTAGGTTTCGCGGATCGCCCGGCTGGCGGTTTCGAACCACAGGTAATGGCCGGCCTGGTGGCGGATGCGGTAGGTCATGGTGTGATAGCCGGCCTGCTCCAGCGCCTCGGCGGTGCGCTGCACCAGCAGGTCCTGGTCCTGGGGATGGAACAGGCTCTGCACCCGCACCCCACGCAGTTGCTCCGGCCAGTAACCAAGCAACGTCCAGCTGGCCGGCGAGGCATCGAGGAAGCAGCCGTCCGGGGTGTGGCGGGATATCAGGTCGGTGGTGTTCTCGGTGATCAGCCGGTACAGGCGCCGGGCCTGAGTGGCCTCGCGGGCCTCGCGCACCTCGACGCTGGCATCCCGGCAGCGCGCCAGCACCCGCTGCGCCACCGGGTCGGGAATAAAGCTCCAGATCAGGATGCGCGCGCCATCCTCAGCCTCCACCGCTTCGATGGCCCGGCCCTGGCTCAGGCAGGCGCGCACCAGCGGTACATAGTTAACCGGCAGCAACTGGGTCAGCGCGCTCAGAGGGCGCTCGGCCAACAAGCCCTGCAGGGCCAGGTTGTACTCCAGCAGCTGCGCCTCGGCGTCCAGTAACAGACTCGGCTGCGGGTCGGCCGCCAGCAGCGGTGCGCTGCGGGTTATACCGGCGGCCAGCTGGGTCAGTTGGCTCAGCAAGGTGCGCAACCAGGGCAGCCAGTCGAGGCTGGCGCCTTCCTCCACCTCCAGCAACAGCACGCCCGGCTGCCCCGGCAGCAACTCCAGAGCCAGTGCTTGACCATGACTGAGGGCTGCGCGACGCAGGCGTCCGGCCAACCAGCACGGCAACTGGCGCAACGCCTCCAGGCTAAGCTGGGGCTGCTGCTGCAACTGCTCGAACAACAGCAAATCGCTGGCCGCCAGCGGGTCGTCCTGGCCCGGCGGCAAGGCTAAGCCGCCACCTTCCTGGGCATAGGTGCGACTGCTGGCCTGCCAGCACAGGTACCAGGCCTGGCGCACCGGCCCACAAGCCAGCACGGCATGGCGCAAGGCCTCGGCACGCTGAGCCAGGGGCACCGCTACGCGCTGCAAACGCAACCAACTGTGCAAAGGCACCGCCAGGGCATCGCCCGGCAGAGTCAT
>NKIE01000739.1 GCA_002256055.1 Pseudomonas sp. PGPPP3
GCCCTGCGCCTGTTCGAGCCAAGCGCTCTCGTTTTTCGCTGCAGCTGCTCACGGGAGCGCTCCGGTAATGCCCTGATCAGCCTGGGGCTGGAAGATGCCGAGCAACTGGTGGCCGAGCAGGGCGGTGCGGTGGTGATCGATTGCCAATTTTGCAACGAGCGTTACTCGTTCGATGCGGCTGACGTCGCACAGCTGTTCGCCGGTGGCGGCAGCCAGGCGCCAGCGGATACGCGGCATTAAAAACCGCTCAAGCCCTCGGGCTAGAGCGTAAATTGAGTGTTTTTCGCCCAAGTCGGGCTTTTCTGGCATAATCGCCGGCACTTTTTCAGCTGTAGTGCTGCTTGTTGGGCACTACAAAACGTATGGAGGACTCGGCCACTGGCCGACGGGGACCCGCATGACTCAAGCCAATACCGCCGTGTACACCGACATTAGTGCCGCACAACTGATCGAAGAAGCGATCCGGCGTGGCGAAGGTGAACTGGCCGCCAACGGTTCGCTGGTAGTGAAAACCGGTCACCGTACCGGTCGTTCCCCGGCTGACCGCTTCATCGTGCAAGAATCCACCACCGAGGCGGCCATCGCCTGGGGCAGCATCAACCGCCCGTTCCCGGCCGACAAGTTCGCCGCATTGTGGGAACGCGTTGAGGCTTATGTTGCTGGTCGCGAGACCTTCGTTTCCCATGTGCATGTAGGTGCTCACCCAGACCACTACCTGCCGATCAAGATGACCACCGAAACCGCCTGGCACAACCTGTTCGGCCGTTGCCTGTTCATCAACCCGGAGCAGTTCAATCCGGCCACCAAGCGCGAGTGGCAGATCATCAACGCACCGTTCTTCGAGTGCGTGCCGGAGCGTGATGGCACCAACTCCGACGGTTGCGTGATCATCAACTTTGCCGACAAGAAGGTCCTGCTGGCCGGCATGCAGTACGCCGGTGAGATGAAGAAGGCGATGTTCTCGGTGCAGAACTTCCTGCTCCCAGAAGCTGACGTGCTGCCGATGCACTGCGCCGCCAACGTCGGTGAAGACGGCGACACCACCCTGTTCTTCGGCCTGTCCGGCACCGGTAAGACCACCCTGTCGGCTGACGAAAGCCGTTACCTGATCGGTGACGACGAGCA
>NKIE01000011.1:0-8261 GCA_002256055.1 Pseudomonas sp. PGPPP3
CGTAAGGCCAACTCGCCGGCCTGGCGCAAGGTAAAAGCCATCTCCTGGGCATCCCAGGGTTTGGTCAGGTAACGGAAGATGCCGCCATTGTTGAGCGCCGCAACGGCCGCATCCAGGTCCGAATAGCCGGTGAGCAAGATTCGCAAGGTTTGTGGCGCTATTTGTTGCGCCGCCGCCAGCAACTCGGCACCGGTCATGCCAGGCATGCGCTGATCGCTGACCAGCACATGCACGGATTCGCTCTTCAGGCGCTGCAACGCGCGGAGTGGATCGCTCTCGGTCAGCACCTCGTACTCGCGGCGAAACTGCAGGGCGAGACTGCGCAGAATGCGCTCTTCATCATCAACAAAGAGGATGCGAATTCGCTCACTCATGTTCAGGCGCTCCTTTTCAGTTCGTCGGCTTGACGCCGCGGCAGACGCAACACAAAGCGCGTACCACGCCCCAGCACAGAAGCCACGCGAATGGTGCCGCCGTGGTCCTGAATAATTTTGAAACTGATCGACAGGCCCAAACCGGTGCCCTTACCCACGGCTTTGGTGGTGAAAAAGGGATCAAAAATGCGTTTCTGCACCTCCGCCGACATGCCGCGACCGCTGTCTTCAATCGAGATCAGTACGTCATCGGCTTCGGCCCAGGTCTTCACCAGAATCCGGCCAAAGCCGTCGATGGCTTGCGCGGCGTTATTGAGCAGATTGAGCAACACCTGATTGATCTGTGACGGCGCGCACGCGATGGCAGGCAACTCACCGAGCTGCTGCAACACCTCAGCTTTGTCCTTGAGGTTATTGCGGGCAATCAGCAAGGCACTGCGAATGCAGTCGTTAAGGTCAACCTGCTCGCTCATGGCGCGATCCAGGCGGGCGAAATCCTTCAGGCCGACCACCAGCTCGGCGATCTGCCCAAGGCCATAATCGGTGTCGGCAAACAATTGCTGCAGATCCTCCGCCAGCAGCTCCGGGGCGGCCTGCGCGCGGCTCACAGCGGCGGCATCCAGAGCGCTGGCCAGGCGCGACTCGGTGCAACTGGGATCGGCCAGGCAATCAGCCAACTCCGCCTGGGCCGCGGCCAACTGCAACAGTGGCAGGCTTAACTCACGCAGCAACTGCACGTTGTTGGTGACATAGCCCAGTGGGGTGTTCAGCTCATGGGCGACGCCGGCAACCATCTGCCCGAGGGATGCCATTTTCTCCGACTGCACCAGCTGCACTTGCGACTCTTTAAGGTCAATCAACGCCTGGCGTAGCACGCTATTGCGCTGCCCCACGCGGCTCTCCATGGCTTTGAGCACATCCAGCACAGTGCCCAAGCCGCAATATCGGCCCTGAGCATCCACCAGCATGAAGTCGTCACGAATGGGCGACTGTAACTGCGCAGTAATTTGCCGGGCGGCCTCCTCCAGACGGGAATCCAGACGCACCAACAAGGGCTGCGGGTCCATCACCTCGCTGACCGGCTTGTTACCCCAGAGATCACGACCAAAACGCTGCATAAAAATGTTCTGCAACGCATAGCGGCTGATCAAACCGCAGGGTTGGCCGTCTTCATCGACCAACGGCAACGACAAGAAGCGGCTGTGGCTCGCCTGCAAAAAACACTCGGCCACCTCACTAATAGGGGTGTTTGCAGACAAGGGTTGCACGGCCCGAAGCAACTGGGTGAGCGCGGGAACAGTGTTCATAAACCATCCAGACAACTAAGACGTGGTCCGCATTTAACCAGCGCCAAGTTTCCGGCAGATGACATCGGCGATTGTGCCCGACCTCCCGTCTATAGAGGCCTAATCCGCGGCCATGCATACGCGCGAACAGGAAACCTCTCAACTATATTCATCCCAATCACTCACAAATACGCCACACACGGGGAATCTGGTCATGCGCAATTGGATTCGCTTTTGTTGGGTCGTGCTGTTGTTCAACACCTCCATTCAGGCCAAAGCTGATGGGCCGCTGATGTTCATCACCGAGGCCTACCCGCCCTACAACTTCAGCGACGACAACATCCTGCGTGGCATTGCCGTAGACCTGCTAGTCATCGCCAGCCTCAACACCGAGCAGCCGGTACACCGCGGACAAATTCGCTTAATGCCCTGGGCCCGGGCCTACAACACGCCCCTAAACACCCCAAACACCATGTTGTTTTCCACCACTCGCACCCCCGAACGGGAACGCCTGTTCAAATGGGCCGGCCCTATCGCGGCCACCCGCGTGGTGCTGCTGGCGCGCAAGGCCGACAAGATCCGTATCCAGTCCGCAGCGGACCTGCAGCGTTACCGTATCGGCGTGATTCACGAAGACATTGGCGAGCAGTCGCTACTGGCCCTCGGCGTGCGCAAGGAACAGCTGCAAGTCTCGGCCAATGCCGATGCCTTGATCCGCCAACTGCACGCCGGACGTATCGACCTCTGGGCCTACGAGGAGAACGTCGCACACTGGTTCCTGCGCAATGCCAACTTCAACCAGGATGACTTCGAAAGCGTCTATCAGCTCAAGCAAGGCGAACTCTGGTTCGCCTTTAACCCCAACGTCAGCGACGAAAAAGTCCAGCAACTGCAAAAAGCCATAGACGCACTGCGGCAGACGCCGGGCAAGTTCGGCAAGACCCGCTACGAAGATATCCTGATCGACTACCTCTAGCAGGCCGTTGAAAAGCTATCTGCGTTGCCGATCCAAGGTTTCTAAGTAGCCAACTCGTGCGCCCTGATGGGGAGGCTCGCCATTGGCGCGCACCAATCTCAGGCAACGCAGCGACAAAAAGCGGGCAAAAATCGGCTCAAAACCCAAAAAACAGCATCAACATACGAAAACCCGCCGATTGGCATAGACCATGCTTTTAGCCTTGCAGACAATTTCTCTGCGAGGACCCCTCTATGGCCACACAACTCAAAGCCACCCTCGGCACCCTGCACCTCTGGGGCATTGCCGTCGGCCTGGTGATTTCCGGTGAATACTTCGGCTGGAGCTACGGCTGGGGCAGTGCCGGCACCCTCGGCTTTCTGGTCACCGCGCTGCTGGTGGCGACCATGTACACCTGCTTTATTTTCAGCTTCACCGAACTGACCACCGCCATTCCCCATGCCGGCGGCCCCTTCGCCTACAGCCGCCGTGCGTTCGGCCCCAAGGGTGGGTTGATTGCTGGCCTCGCCACCCTGATCGAATTCGTTTTCGCCCCGCCGGCCATCGCCCTGGCCATCGGCGCCTACCTCAACGTGCAGTTTCCGGGACTGGACCCCAAGCATGCAGCAGTGGGGGCCTACTTTATTTTCATGACCCTGAACATCCTCGGCGTCAGCATTGCTGCCACCTTTGAACTGGTGGTCACCATACTGGCGGTGGCCGAGTTGCTGGTGTTTATGGGCGTAGTGGCGCCGGGCTTCAGTTTCAGCAACTTCGCCCTCAACGGCTGGTCCGGCAGCAGCGAGTTCACTAGCGCCTCGATTGCCGGCATCTTCGCGGCAATCCCGTTTGCCATCTGGTTCTTCCTCGCCATTGAAGGCGCCGCCATGGCGGCCGAAGAGGCCAAAGACCCCAAGCGCACCATCCCGCGCGCTTACATCAGCGGCATCCTAACCCTGGTGTTCCTCGCCCTCGGGGTGATGATCATGGCCGGCGGTGTCGGCGACTGGCGTCAACTGGCAGGCATTAACGACCCACTGCCACAAGCGATGAAAGTCGTCGTCGGTGACAACTCCACCTGGTTGCACATGCTGGTGTGGATTGGCCTGTTCGGCCTGGTGGCGAGCTTTCACGGCATCATCCTCGGCTACTCGCGGCAGTTCTTTGCCCTGGCGCGCGCCGGTTACCTGCCGCGCGGCCTGGCCAAGCTCAATCGCTTCCACACCCCGCACCGGGCGATCATCGCCGGCGGCGTGATCGGTATCGGCGCGATCTACAGCGACAGCCTGATCAACCTGCAGGGTATGAGTTTGACCGCTGCGATGATCACCATGGCGGTATTCGGCGCCATCGTCATGTACATCATGAGCATGCTCAGCCTGTTCAAACTGCGCCAAAGTGAGCCGTTGCTGGAGCGCAGCTTCCGTGCACCCGGCTATCCCTATGTGCCGGCAGTGGCGCTGGCCCTGGCCCTGGTGTGCCTGGCCGCCATGATCTGGTTCAACTTCACCATTGCCCTGGTGTTCGTGGGTTTCATGGCCGTGGGCTTCGTCTACTTCCTGCTGACCGCCCAGCACCGCGCCGATGCACCGGCCGACGCCATGCTCAACAGCATTTGAGTTGCAGTGGCTGCCGGCAACAGTCGGCAGCCATCCGCCCATTCCCACATCTGAGCGCACAGGAGCCATTTATTCATGGCCCGTTTTGCCCACTCCGTCGGCGGCGAAACCTATCGCTTCGACAGCCTCAAAGACCTTATGGCTAAAGCCAGTCCTGCCCGCTCAGGCGACCTCCTCGCCGGCGTGGCTGCCAGCAATGCAGGTGAGCGCGTGGCCGCGCAGATGGCCCTGGCGGACCTGCCCCTCACGCACTTTCTCAACGAAGCACTGATTCCTTATGAAACCGATGAAGTCACCCGGCTGATCATTGACAGCCACGATGCCAACGCTTTTGCCCGCGTCAGCCACCTGACCGTTGGCGGCTTTCGCGACTGGTTGCTCAGCGCGCAAGCCGATGAAACGACTCTGCGCGCCCTCGCCCCCGGCCTGACCCCGGAAATGGCCGCAGCCGTCAGCAAAATCATGCGCGTACAAGACCTGGTACTGGTGGCGCAAAAAATTCGCGTCGTTACACGATTTCGTAATACCCAGGGGCTGCGCGGCCATTTATCCACCCGCCTGCAACCCAACCACCCGACCGACGACCCAGCGGGCATTGCAGCGAGCATTCTCGACGGCCTGCTATACGGCAACGGCGACGCCATGCTAGGTATCAACCCGGCCACCGACAGCATCGCATCGATCTGCACCCTGTTGCAGATGCTCGATGCGATCATTCAACGCTACGAGATTCCCACCCAGGCCTGCGTGCTGACCCACGTGACCACCTCGATCGAGGCGATCAACCGCGGCGTGCCACTGGATTTGATGTTCCAGTCAATTGCCGGCAGCCAGGCCGCCAACGCCAGTTTCGGCATCAATTTGAACATCCTGCAGGAAGGTTATGACGCCGGTTTGAGCCTCAAGCGCGGCACCCTGGGGCAGAACCTGATGTATTTCGAAACCGGCCAGGGCAGCGCCCTGTCGGCCAATGCTCACCATGGCCTCGATCAGCAAACCTGCGAAACCCGCGCCTATGCCGTAGCCCGCCACTTCAAGCCGTTTCTGGTCAACAGCGTGGTCGGCTTTATCGGCCCGGAATACCTCTATAACGGCAAGCAGATCATCCGTGCCGGCCTGGAGGACCACTTCTGCGGCAAGTTACTGGGCCTGCCGATGGGCTGTGACATTTGCTACACCAACCACGCCGAAGCCGACCAGGACGACATGGACATGCTCCTGACCCTGCTCGGCGTGGCAGGGATCAACTTCATCATGGGCATCCCTGGCTCCGACGACATCATGCTCAACTACCAGACCACCTCCTTCCACGACGCCCTGTATGCCAGGCAGAGCCTGGGCCTGCGCCCGGCGCCGGAATACCAGGCCTGGCTGCAGCGCATGGGCATCGCCAGCCAGGTCGATGGCCAACTGCATTTCACCGACCACCTGCCACCGGTGTTCCGCCAGGCACTGGCCCAGCTCGCATGAGGAGCCCGCGCATGTCCGACATTCCCCTGACAGCACCCGACAGCAGCATTGATCCACTGCTGGCCCTGCGTGGCCTGACCTCCGCACGCATCGCCCTGGGACGCACCGGCTGCAGCCTGCCTAGCGCGGCTCAACTGGACTTCCAGTTTGCCCACGCCCAAGCCCGCGACGCCGTGCATCTCGCCCTTGACCATGCGGCATTACGCGCGCAATTGACCGCCCGCGAACGTCCAAGCCTGCTACTGCACAGTGCTGCCAGTGATCGCGCGACCTACCTGCAACGCCCTGATCTGGGTCGCCGCCTGCATCCAGACTCCGCCCAGCAATTGCGCGAGCACGCCATCGCCAGCGCGGGCGGCTTCGACCTGGTGATAGTCATCGCCGACGGCCTCTCGGCATTGGCTGTCCAGCGCCACAGCCTGCCGTTACTGATGCGCGTGGAGGAACTGGCCCTGGCCGAAGGCTGGTCGCTGGCGCCCGTGGTATTGGTCGAGCAGGCCCGTGTTGCCGTCGGCGATGAAATCGGCGAATTGCTTGGCGCCAAGATGGTGGTGATGCTGATTGGCGAACGCCCCGGTCTCAGCTCACCCGACAGCCTGGGGGTGTACTTCACCTACGGTCCGCGGGTCGGACTGACCGATGCCTACCGCAACTGCATCTCTAACGTACGCCTGCAAGGCCTGAGCTATGCCATGGCCGCGCACCGGCTACTCTATTTGATGCGAGAAGCCTGCCGTCGGCAGTTGTCGGGCGTGAACCTCAAGGATGAAACCGAAGTGAACAGCCTGGAAAGCGGCCCAGATCAGCCAATGCAGAACAATTTTCTCCTGGCGACGCGCATAACCAAGCCTTGATGCCCACTCCTGGCTGCGCGGCGCAGTCCATAGCGTTGCAGCTAATGTGGTTGCATAAAGCCTACAAATCAAACGCTTGCTTGGATTGCGCTTTCTAGCCGGATTGGGCAGCATCGGAAACGTTTGTGGCATAGCGATTGCCTATGCCTTAAGCCCTACTCCACTGAAAAGAGGCTCACCATGCGCATAGTCCAAGCCACACCGGAGCACCTGGACCTGCTGACACCGCTGATTGTGAAATACCGTGAGTACTATGACGCCATGCCCTACCCGGAAACCTCGCGCAGCTTTCTGGAGAAGCGCCTGAGCCGTAAAGAGTCGGTGATTTACCTGGCCATGGCCGATGACGAAGACAAGCTCATGGGCTTCTGCCAGCTGTACCCAAGCTTCTCTTCGCTGTCGCTCAAACGCGTGTGGATCCTCAACGACATCTTCGTGGCCGAAGACGCCCGTCGCCAGCTGGTCGCCGACCGCCTGATCCAGCAAGCCAAAAAGCTGGCCAAGGAAACCAACGCCGTGCGCCTGCGCGTGTCCACCAGCATCCACAACGAAGTGGCGCAGAAGGTCTACGAGTCGATCGGCTTTCGCGAAGACAGCAAGTTCAAGAACTACACCCTCGAGCTGGATGACTGATTAACCGCGCCCCGTGTGGTCGTTCAAAGCCTGGCGCCAGCGCCGCCTGCTGGCTCGCCACCCGGTTGCCGATAGCGCCTGGGCCGCGGTACGCGCACAACTGCCGATCCTCGACGGCCTGGATGCCGTCGAAGACCAGCGCCTGCGTGAGCGCGCCGTGCTGTTCCTGCATGCCAAGCACCTCACCGCCTTGCCTGGCGTCAGCCTCAGCGATCACGACCGCCTGTGCCTGGCGGCCCTCGCCGAACTGCCGCTGCTGCACCTGGCCGACCTCGACTGGTACCAGGGCTTTCACGAACTGGTGCTCTACCCCGACGATTTTCGCAGCCCCCAGCAACACCGCGACGCCAGCGGCGTAGTCCACGAGTGGGACGCCGAGCACAGCGGCGAAGCCTGGCTGCAGGGCCCAGTGATTCTGGCCTGGCCCGGCGTGCGGCAGAGCGGCCAGTGGGATGGCTACAACCTGGTGATCCACGAACTGGCGCACAAACTGGACATGCTCAACGGCGACGCCAACGGCCTACCGCCCCTGCACCGCGACATGCGCCAGAGCGACTGGGCCCAAGTCATGCAAAGCGCCTACGACCACCTCAACCAGCAACTCGACCAGCATCCGCACCGCGAACCACCCATCGATGCCTACGCCGGCGAAAACCCCGCCGAATTTTTTGCTGTGTGCAGCGAATATTTTTTCAGCGCCCCCGACCTGCTGGTGGCGGCCTACCCGCAGGTGTACGAGCAGTTGCACGCCTTCTACCGCCAGGATCCGCTGGCTCGCCTGCAGCGACTGAGCGGTCACCGCCATGTGCTACATACACGACCAATGGCGTAGGTTCTCGGCATAGCAACGGCGCGCGAATATGCCTATAATCGCGCCACTTTTTTGGCCCATCCTTGGGAGTCACCCTATGAGCTACAGCAAGATTCCAGCCGGCAAAGACGTGCCGAACGACATCTACGTCGCCATCGAGATCCCGGCCAACCACGCGCCGATCAAATATGAAATCGACAAGGACAGCGACTGCCTGTTCGTTGACCGTTTCATGGCTACGCCGATGTTCTACCCGGCC
>NKIE01000011.1:8369-18135 GCA_002256055.1 Pseudomonas sp. PGPPP3
CGATGGCGATGCCCTCGACGTGCTGGTTGTGACGCCGTACCCGGTCGCTCCAGGCTCGGTCATCCGCGCCCGCCCAGTCGGCGTTCTGCACATGACCGACGAAGCCGGCGGCGACGCCAAGCTGTTGGCCGTACCGCACGAAAAACTGTCGCAGCTGTACAACGACGTTAAGGAATACACCGACCTGCCAGCCCTGCTGCTGGAACAGATCAAGCACTTCTTCGAGAACTATAAAGATCTCGAAAAAGGCAAATGGGTCAAGGTTGAAGGCTGGGGCAACGCTGACGCGGCCCGCGCCGAGATTTTAAAGGCGGTTGCGGCTTACCAAAAATAAGCCAAACCCTCCCCCTAAGAGCCGGCCACAAGCCGGCTTTTTTATTGCCCAGAACAAACCAAAGAAGACCATCAACCCTTTGTATTTACTAGACTTTCATGTATTTTCCGTCCACCAAGCACCACCCATTATCGCCTAAAGCCGCATGCTAAGGTATGGGCCAGAGAATGGGCTGGAATGGGCCAGCCAATGCAGATAACAGAGGCTCTAGGTGAGCAACCTGACGGTAAAGGAAGTTGAGAAGCTAACCAAAGCCGGCGCTCCGGGCCTGACCGGAGACGGCGGAGGCCTGTACTTCAAGGTGGGTAGCACGGGCGGCAGTAGCTGGATATATCGCTACAAGATCGCTGGCAAGGCGCGGGACATGGGGCTAGGCAAATACCCAGATATCAGCCTAGCAGAAGCTCGATTGCTCGCAGCAGACGCCCGCAAGCTCAAGGCCACAGGGCACGACCCCTTGGACGTACGCGACGCACAGCGAGCCGAACAACGCCGCCAGATAGAGCAACTCAAGTCATTCCAAAATCTCGCGACGGAGCACCACAAAGCCCACAGCGGCACTTGGTCAGAGAAGTGGCGCAAAGGCTGGCTACGCAAGCTTGAGCTTTACGCGTACCCAGTGATCGGAAAGCTTTCAGCCGATGAGATTGAGACCGCTCACCTACTCAAAGTGCTACAGCCGATATGGTCAAGCAAAACGCGTACAGCAGATGAAGTACGAGGCCAGATCGAGCAAATACTTGATGCCGCCAAAGCGCACGGGCTCCGTAAAGGTGAAAACCCTGCCCGCTGGCGGGGACACCTGGAAAACTTACTCAGCAAAGCCGAGAAGAAGAAAGCCCGGATACGTATTCATTTCCCAGCAATGAAGTGGCAGGACATACCTGCCCTTATGAGCAAACTGAAACAAAATAACAGCCGCGACTCCTGGGCAACCCGCCTGCTCATACTCACTGGAGCACGCTCGCATATGATCCGCTTCGCGGAATGGCGCGAATTTGACCTGCAAGCCGGAATTTGGTCACTTTCTGCCGAACGCATGAAAGCGAGAAAAGCATTCGATATTCCGCTGCCAGAAGAGGCTATTGAGCTAATTAAAACAATGCCTCACATCGACGACAGCCCTTACCTATTCCCAGGACAAGGTAAAACAGGGGTCATGGCAACGAATGCAATGCGCAGCCTCTTACACACGCTCGGGCACCAAGAAATTACCCGGCACGGCTTCAGAAGCTCTTTCCGCGACTGGTCAACAGAGTGCACGAACTTTTCAAGGGAGGTCTGCGAACTGGCACTAGCCCACGACGAACGCAGCCAAACTGAAAGCGCCTATTCGCGCTCCGACTTCTTGGGCAAGCGCCGAATACTTATGCAGGAATGGGCAAAATACGCGACCAGCGAACCTGACCAAGCGCTGCCCGACCCACAACTTGAGACTCCGACGTGATCAAAAACCATGCCCTCCTAGACTGGCTCACGCCCGAGCAAGCACTAGCATCACTGCAAGAATCCGTAGATTCCAAAATGACCTTGCAAGACTTGTTTAGCCATTGCCTGCAAGGTAACTGTTACGCATACATCAAGGCCACCGGAGTCAAGGGCGAGTTCCATGGCGCCTACTCACACCCCTCAAGCTATGAGCTCAGCGAGGTAACTGGCATTGGTTACCAAATGCTTACAAACCCTCAGCACCTTGGGCACTCAACAGCCTACATCGCCGAGTTTATGGGCGACGTAGTGTGCTCAACAGGCAACCCAGTCGAGCCAGAGAAAATCTCCAACATTGAATGGCATGCACTTATCACCCCGCACATGCACCCACCATTCTTCAAGAAGAGCGGCATCCAGAAACTCATCAAAGATATCGCCGCAGAGCCATCGGGAGGCCCAAGCACAAACACGCTACTTATAACGATTGGCGCCCTTCTTGAACTCATGACAACCAGCGGCCGCGAAAACAAATCATCAATTGAAGGCAAGATTTTGGCGAAATACTCAGGAAAGCGAGGCCTAGGAGAGCGCACGTTACAGAAAGTCTTCGCGAGAGCTTCCGAGGCCTTAGATAAAGCTGACGCATCCTGAAAGGCGCGACAAATCAAGCTATTCCAGCTCAAGGAGCCGGATCTCACTTCTGACTAGGGCGATATTGCCAGTTACGGAACACAATCAGCCAAAACTGATTATCGCCTCGCACAGCCGTTCGAGAGACCGAGGGCGACCACCTCGCTCCCATAGCCAGGCAAGTCGGGCACCAATGTGAAGCGAGTTCTTAGCCAAATCTTTGGCAAGCCCGCACTCAGCACTAGCGTAGTCTCCCGCGCTCGCCCAAGAGGCATCGTCGACTTCAGACTTTACTGTGTCGCCCATATTGGTTGACCACGCAATATAGTCACCCGCCCAAACCGGCTCCAAGGGAAACGGCTGAGAAGCATCACCACCAAGCGCCTTGAGTAAAGCAATATTGTCACGCTCATGCTCAGCAACCCGATCGGTCCCGGTGTCACTGTCATATATGACAAGCACCGGGATCT
The DNA here is from genome assembly GCA_002256055.1 of Pseudomonas sp. PGPPP3. Lineage (GTDB taxonomy): Bacteria > Pseudomonadota > Gammaproteobacteria > Pseudomonadales > Pseudomonadaceae > Aquipseudomonas. The sequence goes on from NKIE01000011.1 coordinate 11,235, forward strand.
CCAGCCCTTGGGCTATGAGCAATGGCTGCAATAACGCATGCTTTGCCTGAACCGGAACAATATGAACTCCTCGCGCTCGAAACGCTGCCCACCGATCCGTCAGACTGAGCCAAGAATGGATGTAGGCCACATCTTCGAATCCTTCGACCAGCACTAGCCGCTGAGCAAAGAACATCTCATTCAGGGCCGGCTGCAACACTTGATTAACCTTCGCCATCGCCCCTACAGGCCGCATAGGCCTTTGCCCTTTGGCAGCAGCAAAGGACGCCGCATAGGTCTCGTAGTCGTATCGCTTAACGACTGAAGTTGGAGTCCCCTGTACGCGACGAACCAAGCGAATGTTCTCAAATAGGTCGCCAGAGACAAAGTGCGGGCTGTGAGTTGTAATCAAAACCTGAGAGCCTCGCGTACTAAGCGATCGAAGCACACTTGAGAGGTGGCGCGCTTGCGGAGGATGCTGGTAAAGCTCTGGCTCCTCGCAACCTAGAATCAGCGTAGGGCCATCTCCACCGATCTCTGCAAGCTCCTGTAGTAGCGAGATCAGGAACGATCGCTGAAGGCCATGACCAAATCGGGCAAGCTGCCCTTCGAACAATCCCTCACGCGCCAAAACTCCAGCTAGCGGCTCCTCAACTTGAACCGACTTTTTGGGGTCCTGCTGCCACTTCACCGTCAGCCCGGCGTCCGGATGTGCCCACTCACCAATCCGCCTTCCGAGTGACTCGGAGATCCCATCTAACGCTGCTTGATTCTGCTGCAGTAGCTGCTGATATTGCTCCTGCGCGGCGCTAGAAATTCTCTTAATTTCATCTTCAAAGTTAACCTGGCCGCGTACAGCTCGGGCCAGCAGACGACCAAATGCGCTGTTCTTGGCCTCTGCCTGCTCCTCGCTCGCATCTTTGACTGCCGGGATGTAAACCCACTGCACATGCCGAGCAAGTCGATTTGCGCCCTTAGTGACCCCGTAGAACTGATCTTCGCTTGGGATAAGTACACACTGAGCTGGGCGAGCAGCTTCGTAGGTCCTTAGCGCCGCAGCATTAGCATCCTTTGACCCTGCTGGCGGGAGCTCACCAAAAGCTTCTCGCAACTGTATATAACGCGCTTTTAAGTCAGTGGCACTCGCCCCATTACCCATCTCACTGAAGAATGGAATGAACGCCTCCATCCCGAGTCGCTGCCCATACTGTTTGACTGGTGCGCTCTGCGTACCTTGGTCGTAAACAGCCTTTGCAGTAACAGCAAGAACCCCCTGTCGAACGTAGTCAGCAAAGTCTTCCTGAGCCGCCCTACTTAAGTCCATGAACTCGACAGTAATCTCTATAGGCACACCGGTGTTCTTGGCGCAGAAGTCTTCCGCTTGCAGGGCAACAAGATCAGTTGCGGCATTCTGAGTCTCGCGAAAAAAGATGTTCAGAGCACACAGCACAGTGGACTTACCAGCGCCATTTGCACCGACTAAACACGTGTACTGATCAACATCTATGGTCTGATCTTCGAAAGAACGAAAGTTCTTGATACGGACGGACTTAATACGCATGGCAGTTTGCTCTTCCTTATGCGATGGCTGCTGCTAGCCTGTGTCGCTGCAGTATGCCTCGTAATCGTATATGCAAACACCACAGGGCCTCCGCCATCCTGAAGCTTTCACAAACAATCAGGCCACCCTAGGCTCACGTAGCCATTGCTCCTCAAGTGCGGAAATAAGAACCGCATTTACGGTGCAACCGTCCATCACACCAACTTTAATGCCGGCCACCTATCGACACCGCACAGCAAAAATCCCAAGGACACCGAGCATGCAACACAGCACTTTCCAAACTCCCGCCCTCCCCCTACCACGCCGAATTCTTCGACTCCGAGAGGTCGAGTCCCGCACAGGCTTTAAGCGCTCTCACATCTACAACCTGATGAAAGAGGATCGTTTCCCCAGAGCGGTCAAGCTTGGTGCTCGCGCCGTAGGATGGGACTCTATTGCCGTGGACTCTTGGGTTACAGACCGCCTGACATCTCTGGACACGCCAGCCCATACACTTCACTAACTGCTGAGTGATCTCCACTGCCGTGTAGTGAAAAGGCATGACCCAGCAACCACAAAAATCGCGGACATATCTGCAGTGAAATCGTGTTGATAAACACCCATTTACCACCCATACGGACACGGTATATTATCACCACACCAAACGGATACGAGCCACAACAGGAGCCACTATAGATGTTCGTCCGCGCCTACCTCAGAGCCTCGACCACTGACCAAGATGCAAGCCGAGCCCGCGATTCGCTGGTGCAGTTCGCGGCCGAGCATGGGGCAACTATTGCCAGTTACTACACAGAGAACGAATCAGGCACCAAGTTGGCTCGCCCTGAATTGTTTCGCCTGCTGGATGACTGTCACCCAGGCGATGCGCTGCTAGTCGAGCAAGTTGATCGCCTGTCTCGCCTGAATCATGAGGATTGGCAGACCCTGCGAGCCATCATCAAGGCCAAGCGCATTAACGTGGTCGCCCTAGATCTACCAACCTCGCACCGATTGATTTCCTCGTTTGAAGCAACAGACGACTTCACAGGCAGAATGTTGGCGGCCGTAAACGAGATGCTTCTGGATATGCTGGCGGCGGTTGCTCGTAAAGACTATGAAGATAGAAAGCGCCGTACCGAAGAAGGCCGCGCCAAAGCCAAAGCCGATGGCAAATACAAGGGCCGACCGATCAATAATGAGCAGCACAAAAAAATCAAGGAACTACTAAGCGATGGCAAGTCTATTCGCAAAGTAGCAGAGCTTCTTAGCTGCTCGACTCAAACAGTGCAACGAGCAAAGAAATCAACAGAAGAAAACACTACTAACTGCTCTATTTAACAATGATAAAAGACACTGTAGAATATATAACGCGAAAACTTCTCCAGCTTTAATTTACACATAAACCTAAAATACAAACCATTAAACATAAACAACGCGGAGTGACCCAGCATGAAAAAGAATTGACCAACGAAGAGGCATTAAAGATGTATAGTGAAAATGCGATTTACCTGTCAGAGCAGTTCATGACAGACGATAATGGCAGCTACTCCAAGCTAGCGGACTACTTGAATTTATTCAGTCCGCGCCCGGATGGCGCATGGACAAAACACCAGGCATACCATCTATGCCGAACTAACGGCATACGCTCTACACGGCGCTGCAAGCAACAGCCGGCAGCATCACGCACCCAGCGCACCAATACTCGCCAACGCATCACCATTGCGCTCATAGACGCGCTCAGTGCCAGCGGAAGAACCCTTGCCGATATAGCGCCAGTAAACCTGAAAGAGATTGCCACTCTGTCCGGCGAACCCGTCTACAACATCCGCAACAACTGGGATGACCTAGAGGACGAGCTAAATGATCTGGCAGGAGTTTAACCAATGGCAAGTGCTGTAACTCCTCCGGATATACAAGCGGCGGCTGTAGCACTGAGAGAGGCCGGCTACTCGCTGACCTCTATTGCCACGCGCCTCGGCATATCGATTAGTACGACTCAGCGCATACTAAAGAAACATGGCGCCGTTGCTGGCGCTACATCTGCGGAAGTCATTACTAGAGCCAGGGAAGAGATGATAAATACTGCCTATAGTCTAGAAGCAGTACAGCAAGTTGCAGCCAGCCTAGTACATGACGATCTCGATCTATCACAGCGCTTACGAATTAAAGCCGCAGAGATTTTGGATACGATCAAAGTCACACCAGCCAACTCCGTGCAAGCATCCAGAGCTCTCGCTGCATGCGCAACAGCTCTCAAGCTCTCTCAAGATGTTCAACGCAAAGCCTTGCCTCTCGACAAGTTAGAACGGTCAACACAAGTCGAAGAGCTATCAGTGCTAACTATCAAGATCATGACCGAAGACGATGTACGAGAGATGCGTGAGCAACAACGCCGTGAGGCAACTGAACGAATTGGAGGCCGTAAAATTGGACCTCCCCTAGCGCAAGATCAGGACGAAATAATTGAGTTTGTAGACTGACTACATCCTGACCTGAGACTGACCACCCTCAATCGTCAAACCCTTAGAGTATAGATATGTATTCGACCCTATACCGTTCGATGAGCATGACCCGATTTTGAAAATCGAGACACGCATGCCAGGGCAGTCGATACATATCGCGAGAAGATTAAAATGAACGGTAACCCCACTAGCAACCCAACTAGCCATTTTGCGACAAAACGCTTGATGAGCAGCACCAGCACTGACACCGGCTCACCATCAAATACAGTCAGCGGAGTTTTTCCTAAAAGTTCACGAAAGCATCGACATGCCAAACGCCCCTGCACGCCAGGACTAGCGGGAGAGCTAGCCATTAGACATGGCGTGTATCGTGAAACCCTAGCAGTAAAGGAGTTTCTTGATGCTTATCTAAGCCTATTAGATGAATCCGTAGCAGACCAACCGTTCACTTTAACAACAGGTCTTGAACATGAGTCGGTAGATGCTGAACTGCACCGAGAAACTATCGAAACAGAGCTCACCAAGATCACGCCGGCCATTCAGTCCTATGCCTCCGGCATCGAACTTCATGATTGGGCACGCAGATTACCAGCGGCATCGAAACGAGTGCTCACCATGAGCGCACTTGGTTTTAAGGCTCATGCCTACGCGATTACCTTCCGGCTCAGTCACAAGGTTGCGCAGGCGGCACTAGCCGCCAAGCGACCGACTGAACACATCGCAGCCATTCTAAAGAGACTCGGCTTACGCGACTTCGTCTTCGTCTTCGAATACAGCGACAGTGAAAGCGAAGAAAACCACCCTCTTCACATTCATGGCATAGCAATCATCCCAGATGAGTTGCTGATAGAGCTGACGAGGGAACAGGTCGACACCGATGGTGAACTACAACAAAGCAAGCTGCGAGCAGCGCTGGCGCCAGATTACCGGGAGCGATGGGGGAACAAAGCCATCGACATTCAACCGATACAAACCCCAGTCAGGTGGGTTCGCTACATGATCCAAGAAATCACCCAGACGACCAGCCGACTGGATGCCAGCCCGGACTATGCAACGCAAAGCGCCAGCAGAATAGGCCAAGAGCTCTATGCAGAGATCCGCAGACTAGCAGGCAACCGCTAAACAAGGTGCGGTATCCTCGCCGGCTTGGATCTAGGGACAGCCAGCATGACGCCATCAGACTTTATCGCCACTTGGAAGAACAACTCGCTCACCGAGAAAGGCGGCGCACAGCCTCACTTTGAAGACCTTTGCCAAATGCTCGGCGTAGCGCCACCGCGCCAGTACGGCGAATACTGCTATGAGCAGGATCTAAAGAAGATGCACGGAGGTGCAGGCTTTGCTGACGTGTGGAAGCGCGGCTGCTTTGGCTGGGAGAACAAAGGCCCAGACAAAGACCTCGGCCCAGCCTTGATGCAGCTGAAAAACTACGCCGGCGCTATGGATAACCCGCCGGTACTGGTCGTCTGCAACCGTGAACGCATCGAGCTGCACCCCTGCTTCGTAGGCTACCCGAGCACACCACGTATCATCGCACTCGACGACATCGGCCAACCCGACAACCTCAACGCCCTGCGCTGGTTGTTTTCGGTAGATGAAGTCAACAAACTGCGCCCGCTCAAATCCAACGCAGCTATCACCGCCGAGGCCGCCGGCGAATTTGCCCGCTTGGCCAGCGGCATGCGCCAGCGCGGATTGGACAGCCAGCAGGTCGCGCATTTTCTAATCCAGTGCATCTTCTGCATGTACGCCGAAGACGAAGGTCTGTTGCATCAAGGCAGCAGCGACAACCCTCAGATCTTCACCGCCATTCTCAAAAGCGCCCGCGATGACGTTGAACGCGCCGGCAAGCGCATTGCAAATCTGTTCACTGCCATGCAAAACGGCGGCGCCTACGGCAACGACGACATCGCCTGGTTCAATGGCGGCCTGTTCAATACCGTCGATATACCCGCGCTGACCGGCGACGACCTCGGCGTGCTCCGGCATGCCGCCGAAACCCTCGACTGGCGCGCCATCGATCCGACCATCTTCGGCACCCTGTTCGAGCGCGGCCTAGACCCCAACGCCCGTGCACCACTCGGCGCGCACTACACCGACACCGGCACCATCGGCAAATTAATCCAACCGCTGATCGTTGAACCGCTGGCCGCCGCTTGGGCCGCGATCAAACCGGCGCTGGCCAAAGCCCAAGGTAAGGGTGTTAAAAGCGCGCCCTACAAGGCGGCGGTCACGGCCTACCAAGGCTATTTCGAGCTGCTGAAAAACTTTCGTGTACTCGACCCCGCCTGCGGCTCGGGCAACTTCCTCTACCTCGCCCTGCATGCCCTCAAAGACCTGGAGCACGCTGCGCAGATCGACCTAGAGCTACTCGGTTTCGGTCGCCAACTACACGTCGAAACCGGCCCGGCCAACGTGCTGGGTTTGGAAATTAACGAATACGCCGCCGAACTGGCCCGCGTAACGGTGTGGATCGGTGACCTGCAATGGAGCCAGCGCAATGGCCGACCGATTGCGCAAAACCCAATCCTGCGCTCGCTCGACAGCATCGAACACCGCGACGCTCTGATCGCCGAAGATGGCAGCGAAGCGCAGTGGCCGATGGCGGACGTGATTATTGGTAACCCGCCGTTTTTGGGTGACAAGAAGATGCGCGGCGAGCTGGGCGCCGACTACACCGAGCGCCTACGCCTGCGCTACGCCGGACAAGTACCGGGCGGTGCAGATTTGGTCTGCTACTGGTTCCACAAAGCGCGCCAACAAATAGTTGCCGGCCACAGCCAGCGCGCCGGGCTGGTGTCCACCAATTCCATCCGTGGCGGCGCCAACCGCAAGGTGCTGGATGCGATCGCCGATGAACTGGTGATCTTCAATGCCTGGAGCGATGAAGCTTGGATCAATGATGGGGCGGCAGTAAGAG
>NKIE01000740.1 GCA_002256055.1 Pseudomonas sp. PGPPP3
TCGGCGTGATCGTTGCGCTGTTGGCGCTGACGGGCGTTGATGCCATTTTTCAGGGCACCAGCAATCGTCAGGACGCAGCTGAAGTAAATGGCCAGGCCATCAGTCAGAATGAATTGGCGCAGGCTGCCGAAATGCAGCGCCGCCAGCTGATGCAGCGCCTGGGTAAAGATTTCGATGCTTCTTTGCTCGATGACAAAATGCTGCGTGAAGCCGCGCTCAAAGGTCTGATTGAACGCAAGCTGTTGCTTCAAGCTGCTGAGCAATCGGGTTTTGCGTTGTCGCAGGCAGAGTTAGACAAGGTGATTGTTCAGGTCCCGGCCTTTCAGGTTGAGGGTAAGTTCAACGCCGATCTGTTCGACCAGCGTATTCGTCAAGAAGGCTACACCCGTCTGCAGTTCCGTCAGCAGCTCGAGAAGGACATCCTCGGCAGTCAGTTGCAGGCCGGTGTTGCGGGCAGTGGCTTTGTCACCAATGAGGAAATCCAGGCGTTTGCCCGACTGGAGAAGCAAACTCGTGACTTCGCAACGTTGAGCCTTAAAGCTGATCCTAAGGCTGTCACGTTGAGCGATGACGAGCTGCAAGCTTACTACAAGGAACACAGCAGCCAGTTCATGAGCCCGGAACAAGTGGTTCTGGAGTACATCGAGCTGAACAAGGCTGATTTCTTCGATCAGGTCGAGGTCAAAGATGAAGACCTGCAGGCGGCCTACCAGAAGGAAATCGCCAACCTGGCTGAACAGCGTCAAGCCGCACATATTCTGTTGGAAGTGACAGATAAGCTGAGCGAAAAAGAAGCTAAGGCACAGATTGAGGCTATTGCTCAGCGCCTGATCAAGGGTGAGGACTTTGCCGTTTTGGCCAAGGATCTCTCCGATGATCCTGGTTCGGCAGACAAAGGTGGTGATCTTGGTTACGCCGCCCCAGGGGTTTACGACCCTGCCTTTGAGGAGGCGTTGTACGCCCTTAAGCAAGGCGAAGTGTCGGCTCCGGTACGCACCCAGTTCGGTTGGCATCTGATCAAGCTGCTGGGCGTGCAGGCGCCAGAAGTCCCTAGCCTGGCAAGTCTGAAAGACAAGCTGGTGGTCGACCTTAAAGCGCAGCAAGTTGAGCAGCGTTTTGTCGAAG
>NKIE01000741.1 GCA_002256055.1 Pseudomonas sp. PGPPP3
GGTTGCCCTGGTACACCGCCACCGCGTTCTGCCCATGACGCGCCTGGATATCGGCCAGGCGATCGGCCACCAGATTGAACGCTTCGTCCCAGCCTATCGCCTGCCATTCGCTGCCGATCCGCCGCATGGGCTGACGCAAGCGATCGGGGTCGCTTTGTATGTCTTGGAGGGCCACGGCCTTGGGGCAGATATGGCCACGGCTGAAGCTATCCTCGGAGTCGCCCTTGATCGACACGATCTGCACCTGGCCGGCGGCGTCGGTCTCGGTCTGAATAGTCAGACCACAGATGGCCTCGCACAGGTGGCAGGCGCGGTGATGCAGGGTTTTGCTCATGACGAACCTCGGGATTATTGTTCTAGTCGACCGGTCAGGTCGCACCACTATGGCGACTGCCGGGTGCCGGCGCCAGCAGCCTTAGTGCCATGAATCAGGCATCATCAGCGTCAAGCACAGGCGCCCTCGCCCCTTGGCAATTTGCGCCTATGCGTAACTTCCTTATAAGATCGCGCCTCCCCTATTCGTCGCACTGAGCGGCCCACGCCGCTGGTTACCTAGGCTTTTCCCTGAAAAACCTGCTTCAAGGTCCAGCGTGTTGTTGTAACTAAGGTAGTTAATGATGAGCGCAAGGCACTTTCTCTCCCTGTTGGACTGTACGCCCGCAGAGTTGAGCAGCCTGATCCGCCGAGGTATCGAACTGAAAGCCCTGCGCAACCGCGGCGGCCTGTTCGAACCGCTGAAAAACCGCGTGCTCGGCATGATTTTCGAAAAAGCCTCGACCCGCACCCGCCTGTCTTTCGAAGCCGGGATGATTCAACTGGGCGGCCAGGCGATCTTTCTCTCGCCGCGCGACACCCAACTGGGCCGAGGCGAGCCGATTGGCGACTGCGCGATTGTTATGTCTCGCATGCTCGACGCGGTGATGATCCGCACCTTCGCCCACAGCACCCTGACCGAATTTGCCGCGCACTCGCGGGTACCGGTGATCAACGGCCTGTCCGATGACCTGCACCCGTGCCAGTTGCTGGCAGACATGCAGACCTTCCTTGAACACCGCGGCGCCATTCAGGGCAAGACCGTGGCATGGATCGGCGACGGCAACAACATGTGCAACAGCTACATCGAAG
>NKIE01000742.1 GCA_002256055.1 Pseudomonas sp. PGPPP3
AAGTGCTGGGCGATCATGCCGCCCATGCTCGCGCCGAGCAGATGAAAGCGCTCGATCTGCAGGCTGCTCATCAGCTGCAAGGCATCGCCGGCCATATCGCGCAGGTGATACGGCGCCGTCACCGGCAAGCCCAGCTTGTAGCGCAACACGCCCAACGCCAGGTTGGCCTCGGGCGCGCCGTTAGGCCAGGCCGACAAGCCAACATCGCGGTTATCGAAACGGATCACCCGCAAGCCTTGCTGACACAGACGCGTGAGCACCGCATCGGGCCAGTCAATCAGTTGCCCGCCGACACCCATCACCAGCAACAAGGCCGGATCGGCGGGTCGACCGATACTTTGATAAGCCAGGCGCACATCACCCACCACCAGGGTTTCGGTGGGCACACGCACATCACAGGAAGAGGCCGCAAAACACGGCAAGCCGCACAATAAGGCGGCGCAGAAAAGCAAGGCACGCATGGCAAGATCCGCAGCTAAGACTCAGCAAAGAGCGAAGTCTGACCAAGCCAGCGCGACAGCGCTGCCACAAAGCCGTGACAGTTTGATGAACTTAGCCGAACGGTCGTGACTCGCCTGGAGCTGCAGGAGTGTCGCCTACGGCTGATTGATGGCTTGGGCCTGCGCGGCGCCTAGGCCTGCGCGCCAGAGTGAGGAAAACTCAACCCATCCGCCTTGATCTGCAGAATCACTCATGTTCTGCTACCCCAAACACACAGCAGATCTGCGCCACAGCGAGGCCCCCATGCTTGAGTTACGCCACCTGAAAACCCTGCATGCCCTGCGCGAAACCGACAGCCTGGTGCTGGCCGCCGAACGCCTGCACCTGACCCAGTCGGCGTTGTCGCACCAGTTCAAGGAGCTGGAGGAGCGCCTCGGCCTATCGCTGTTTATGCGCAAGACCAAACCCGTGCGCTTCACCAGCGCCGGCCTGCGCCTGCTGCAACTGGCCGACAGCCTGCTGCCACAACTGCGCAGCGCAGAACGGGACATGGCACGTCTGGCCGGCGGCACCGCCGGGCGCCTGCACATGGCGATCGAATGCCACAGTTGCTTCCAGTGGCTGATGCCGACCATCGACCAGTTTCGCGATGCCTGGCCCGACGTCGAACTGGACCTGGCCTC
>NKIE01000012.1:0-15637 GCA_002256055.1 Pseudomonas sp. PGPPP3
GTGCTTCTTGTAGCCCAGGGCTTCGGCGTGGCGGGCGGTCCAGGGGTATTTCAGGTAGGTGCCGAGGGTTGCGTAGGTCAGTCGGGTGCCGCCATCGAACTGGTGGTATTCCAGTTGGGTGAGCACGCGAAAGCCCTGTGCGTTGCCTTCGAAGCTGAGAAAGTCGCCGCGCTCGGCCTCGCTCATGGCGTCCAGCCAGCCGCGTCCAGCCGCTTGCTGGAACCAGTGGCGGATGGCGTCTTCGCCGGAGTGGCCAAACGGCGGGTTGCCGATGTCGTGGGCCAGGCAGGCCGACTGCACGATCATCCCCAGGTCGGCTGGATCGCACCAGGCGGGCAAGTCTTCACGCAGCACTTCACCCACGCGCATGCCTAAGGAGCGGCCCACACAGCTGACTTCCAGTGAGTGGGTCAGGCGCGTGTGGATGTGGTCGTTGCTGGACACCGGATGCACCTGGGTCTTGCGCCCCAGGCGGCGGAAAGCGCCAGAGAAGATGATGCGGTCGTGGTCTTTGTGGAAGGGGCTGCGGCCTAGTTCTTCGGCGCTGTGCACCGGTTTGCCGAGTCGTTCGCGGTTAAGCAGAGTTTGCCAATCCAAAGCTGATCCTCGCCAATGCGTGGCTGGTGGACCCTTAGCTTGGGTGTTGCCAGTGCGCGCTGCAAGCACTAGCCAGCGGCAAATATCCAGCCCCTCGCGTGGAGGGGCTGGATGGGGCTCAAGGTGCCAGTTGGCTCTGACTCAGTTGATGCTCTTCGCCGGCATAGTAGGCGCGTACCCGCGGGTCCATCACCGCACGCCAGAGTGGAGGCAGCAGCGCCAGGACGATCATGCCGGCATAGCCATTGGGCAGTTGCGGGCTGCTCTCGTGGTGGCGCAGTACCTGATAGCGGCGTTTGGCATAGGCGTGGTGGTCGGAGTGGCGCTGCAGGTGGAAGAGGAAAAGGTTGGTCAGCAGAAAATTGCTGTTCCACGAGTGGCTCGGGGTGGTGCGCTCGTAGCGGCCATTGTCCAGTTTGCGCCGATGCAGGCCGTAGTGCTCCAGGTAGTTGACGATCTCCAGCAGGGTCACGGCCACGAAGCTCTGGCCGAGGAAGTAGGCCGCGCCAAGCCAGCCAAAGGCCAGGCTGAACCCGACGAGGAACAGCCCGCTCAAGGCGTACCACCAGATCAGTTCGTTGTGCAGTGAGAATGCCGGCAGGCCCTTACGCTTGAGGCGTTCGGCTTCCAGCTTCCAGGCATTAAGGAAGTTGTGCTTGTAGGCATGGGGCAGAAAGCCGTACAGGCTTTGGCCAAAACGCGCGGAGGAGGCGCACTCGGGAGTCGATACGTGTACATGGTGGCCGCGCACATGCTCATCCTTGAAGCCGCCATAGCACACCGCCGCCAGCAGGATGCCGCCGGCAGCCTGCTCAATGGCAGGGTCTTTGTGCACCAGTTCGTGGGCTACGGTAATCCCGATGGCGCCCATTACCACGCCTATCGACAGGGTCCAGCCCAGTTGGCCGACCCAGCTCCAGAGGCTATTGTTGGCCAGAATCCAGCCGCCCCAACCGAGCAGGCCCAGCAGCACCGGCAGGCACGCCAGGGTCAGTACGCGGTAGTAGAGTTGCCCTTCGAGTTGCGGTACCTGCTGACGTTCTTCCGGGTTGGCCGGGTCGCGACCGAGCAGGGCATCCAGTACAGGAATGATGCCGAAGACCACGATGGGCAGCAGAAACGCCCAGGCATCGGCATGGGCGCTGCCTTGGGCCAGGTAATAGCTGAGGGGCACCAGGACGACTGGCAATAACCAGAACCAGTAGCCGATTTTTTTCAGCGACAGCATCCAGTCGGATGAGCGATTAGCGAACATGGTGGACTCCATGAGGATTTATTGTTGGATTGTCCGACAATTTTCGCGATGCTAGGGGTGACTGGCTACCCATCTTTTGCACGGTGAAGCCCATCCCCGCCTGTCGGTTGGGCGAATACCCTGTGATACACTCGCGCCCTGCGCTTTTTGACGATTTTTCAAGGAAAAACATGACGTTCAAGGCCCCGGACAGCCTCGCCGAACAGATTGCCCAGCACCTGGCCAAGCGCATCATTCGCCGGGAGCTCAAGGAAGGCGAGCGTATACAGGAGATCAAGGTTACTCAGGCGCTGAATGTCAGTCGCGGCTCGGTGCGCGAGGCCTTGCTGATTCTTGAGCGTCGCCACCTGATCGTCATCCTGCCGCGCCGGGGCGCGCAGGTCTCTGAGCTGACTCCTCAGCACGTCAGCAACCTCTACGAGCTGGTCATTTACCTGTACATCATGCTGGCCCACGCGGTGGCCCGCAATTGGCGACGCGAAAGCGAGTTGCAGGGCTTTATCGACATTCAGCGGCAGATGCTCGAGTGCATGCAGCGCGAAGATATCGATGGTTTCGTCGAGAGCAGTTTTGATGTGATGCGTGCGGCTTTTCCGTTCGCCAACAACCTGTATTTGCAGGAAACCCTGGAAAACCTGCTGCCAGCCATCAGCCGCACTTATCACCTGGCTCTTGAGCGGCGCAAAGGCGAGATGAGCCAGTTCGTCAGCACCTTCGCCAACCTGTTGCAGGCGATCATTGCCCGCGACGAAACGGCAGCCAGCGCGGTGCTCAATGCCTATGGCGAGCACAACCGTGCGCTGGTGCTTGCCGCCCTGGCCGAGCGCTAGCCCAGCATGCGTCTGAAGTGCATCAAGCTGGCCGGGTTCAAGTCGTTCGTCGACCCAACCACGGTCAACTTCGCCGTGCGTTGGGTGATGGGCGAAAGCTCGGCGAAGAACCTGCGCGGCGAGTCGATGACCGATGTCATCTTCAACGGCTCCACTAGCCGCAAGCCGGTCAGTCAGGCGTCCATTGAACTGGTCTTTGATAACAGCGACGGCACTTTACTGGGCGAATACGCCAGCTACGCGGAAATCTCCATCCGCCGCCGAGTTACCCGCGACAGCCAGAACACCTATTTCCTCAATGGCGTGAAGTGCCGCCGGCGCGACATTACCGATATCTTCCTCGGCACTGGCCTGGGCCCGCGCAGCTACTCGATCATTGAACAGGGGATGATCTCCAAGCTGATCGAAGCTAAGCCCGAGGACTTGCGCAACTTTATCGAGGAAGCGGCCGGTATCTCCAAGTACAAGGAGCGCCGTCGCGAGACCGAGAATCGCATTCGCCGCACCCACGAAAACCTGGCGCGCCTGACCGACTTGCGCGAAGAGCTGGAACGTCAGTTGGAGCGCCTGCACCGTCAGGCTCAGTCCGCCGAGAAGTACCAGGAATACAAGGCCGAAGAGCGGCAGTTGAAAGCGCAGCTGGCGGCGTTGAAATGGCAGAGCCTGAATGAGCAGGTTGGTCAGCGTGAAGCGGTCATCGGCAACCAGGAAGTGTCCTTCGAGGCGCTGGTGGCCGAGCAGCGCAACGCCGATGCCAGCATCGAGCGCCTACGTGACGGCCATCACGAGCTGTCGGAGCGTTTCAACCTGGTGCAAGGGCGGTTTTATTCAGTGGGTGGTGACATTGCCCGCGTCGAACAAAGCATCCAGCACGGCCAGCAGCGCCTGCGCCAGTTACAGGATGACCTGCGCGATGCCGAGCGGGCGCGCCAGGAAACCGAATCGCACCTGGGCCACGACAGCACCTTGCTGGCGACCCTGGGTGAAGAACTGGCCCAGCTTGAGCCTGAGCAAGAACTGACCGCTGCTGCCGCCGAGGAAGCCGCCGCTGCGCTGGAAGAGGCGGAAAGCGCCATGCACGGCTGGCAGGAGCAATGGGACGGTTTTACCCAGCACTCCGCCGAGCCACGTCGGCAAGCCGAGGTGCAGCAGTCGCGGATTCAGCAGCTGGAGCAGAGCCTGGAACGCCTGGCCGAGCGTCAGCGCCGACTGGCCGAAGAGCGTCAACAACTGGCGGCTGACCCGCAGGATGCGGCGATTCTGGCTCTGGCCGAACAACTGGCCCTCAGCGAGCTGAGCCTGGAAGAATTGCAGGCTGCTGAACAGCAGCAGATAGACGGCCTGGAGCAATTGCGCGGGCAACTGCTGCAAGCCGGTCAGGCCCAGCAGCAGGCCCAGGGCGAACTGCAACGCTTGCAGGGTCGCCTGGCTGCCCTTGAGGCGTTGCAGCAGGCTGCTCTCAATCCAGGCAAGGGCACGGCCGAGTGGCTGGCGGCACAGCAGTTGAGTGAGCGTCCGCCATTGGCCGCCGGCTTGCGCGTTGAGGCGGGTTGGGAGCTGGCGGTGGAAACCGTGCTGGGCGCCGATTTGCAGGCCGTTCTGCTAGACGATGAACAGCAACTCAATAGCCTGGATCTGCAGGGCTTCAGCCAGGGCGACCTGCGTTTGGCACTGCCGGCCCGTGGTGGCGTGCGCGTACCTGGCAGCCTGCTGGATAAAGTCGAGGCCAGTGTCGATCTGGCGCCGTGGCTGGCCCAGGTCAAGCCAGTGCCATCGCTGCAAGCTGCGCTGGAGCAACGCCATCAGCTGGCGCCCGGCGCAAGCCTGATCAGCCCTGATGGTTACTGGGTTGGTCGGCACTTTTTGCGGGTGCGCCGCGCCGAGGCTGCCGAGAGTGGCGTGCTGGCCCGTGCTCAGGAGCTAGAGCGTCTGCACGCTGAGCGCGAAGAGTTGAGCGCGCGCCTGGCCGACCTGGACGAACAGCTGCAACAACTGCGCGAGGCTCAGCGCTTAAAGGAGCAAGCCCGCGAGCAACAGCGTCGCTTGCTGCAGGACGAGGCCCGCCAACAGGGCGAGTTGAAGGCCCAGCTGTCCGCCGGCCAGGCCAAGGCCGAGCAGCTGACCCTGCGCCGTCAACGCCTGGATCATGAACTGCACGAATTGACTGAGCAGCGCGAGCTGGAGCAGGAACAGCTGGGCGAGTCACGCCTGCACCTGCAGGACGCGCTGGACGCCATGGCCGTTGACACCGAGCAACGCGAACGCCTGCTGGCAGCACGCGATGGCTTGCGCGAACGCCTTGATCGCATGCGGCAGGAGGCCCGCCAGCACAAGGATCACGCCCATCAACTGGCCGTGCGCCTGGGCTCGCTGAAGGCCCAGCACGACTCTACGCGTCAGGCTCTGGAGCGTTTGCAGCTGCAGGCCGAGCGTCTGCATGAGAAGCGCGAGCAGCTCAATCTCAACCTCGAAGAGGGCGAGGCGCCGCTGGAAGAGCTGCGCATGAAGCTGGAAGAGTTGCTCGATAAGCGCATGGCCGTGGAAGACGAGCTGAAGCTGGCGCGCCTGGGCCTGGAAGATGCTGACCGGCAATTGCGCGACGCGGAAAAGCGTCGCACCCAGGCCGAACAGCAGGGGCAGTTGCTGCGTGGTCAGCTGGAGCAGCAACGCCTCGAGTGGCAGGCCTTGAGCGTGCGGCGCAAGGCCTTGCTTGATCAGCTGCTGGAAGACGGCTACGAATTGCACAGTGTGCTGGCAACCTTGCCCAGTGAGGCGAGCGAAAGTGCCTGGAGCGACGAACTGGAGCGCCTGGCCGCACGGATTCAGCGCTTGGGGCCGATCAACCTGGCGGCTATCGACGAGTACCAGCAGCAGTCCGAGCGTAAGCGCTACCTGGATGCGCAGAATGCCGACCTGGTGGAGGCGCTGGATACTCTGGAAAACGTGATCCGCAAGATCGACAAGGAAACCCGGAATCGCTTCAAGGAAACCTTCGATCAGATCAACGGCGGCCTGCAGGCGTTGTTCCCCAAAGTGTTCGGTGGCGGCAACGCCTACCTGGAACTGACCGGCGAAGACCTGCTCGACACTGGCGTGAGCATCATGGCGCGGCCACCTGGCAAGAAAAACAGTACCATTCACCTATTGTCCGGCGGGGAGAAGGCCCTGACGGCGCTGGCGCTTGTATTTGCCATTTTTCAGCTCAATCCGGCACCCTTTTGCATGCTTGATGAGGTGGATGCACCGCTCGATGACGCCAACGTTGGCCGCTACGCGCGGCTGGTTAAGGAGATGTCGGCGACGGTGCAGTTCATCTATATCACCCACAACAAGATCGCCATGGAAATGGCCGATCAACTGATGGGCGTGACCATGCACGAGCCCGGTTGCTCGCGTCTGGTGGCTGTAGATGTGGAACAGGCACTGGCAATGGTTGAAGCCTGAGGCGACAGACGGTGTAAAGTTATCTTTTGTCGTGCTAGCTTAATGCCAACTTTTTGTTACGCGTGGGAAAACGCCAGCCAGAACATGGGCTTGGCGCCACGTTGAGATTATTGCAGCAGGGCTTGGAAGGCCTGCTTTCATTACTTTATTTAGTCGGGGTCACGGAACTACATGGAAATCGGTCTGCGCGAGTGGCTGATCGTCATCGGCATTATTGTTATCGCCGGTATTCTTTTTGATGGCTGGCGGCGTATGCGCGGCGGCAAGGGCAAGCTGAAGTTCAAACTGGACCGCAGCTTTGCCGGGATGGACGACGACGCCGGTGGCGACCCCGAGTTGCTTGGTCCGGCGCGGGTCATTGATCGCCAGAACGAGCCTAAGCTGGATGAAGAAGATCTGCCGGCCATGAGCGCTCGCGAGCTCAATCGCCGCCGCGCCGGTGAGCCGAGTCAGGGCGACCTGAAACTCGATGAGCCGGTGCCGACTCTGTTGACTCCGCTTGATGAAGGCGACAAAAAACGCAAGGTTCAGGCTCAGGAAGATGCACAGGACCTGCCGCCGGTTGAAGAAGTGCTGGTGATTAACGTCATTTCCCGTGACGAAGGCGGGTTCAACGGCCCGGCGCTGCTGCAGAATATTTTGGAAAGCGGTCTGCGTTTTGGCGAAATGGATATTTTCCATCGTCACGAAAGCATGGCTGGTAATGGCGAAGTGCTGTTCTCCATGGCCAATGGTGTCAAGCCTGGCACCTTCGATCTGGACGATATTGACCTGTTCAGCACCCGTGCGGTGAGTTTCTTTCTCGGTATGCCGGGTCCGCGGCATCCCAAGCAGGCCTTCGATGTGATGTTGGCCGCGGTGCGTAAGTTGGCCCACGAGCTGAACGGCGAGCTGAAAGATGACCAGCGCAGCGTGATGACCGCGCAGACCATCGAGCATTACCGTCAGCGCATCGTCGAGTTCGAGCGCAAGCACATGATGCCCAAGCGCTGAGTCGCGCCTGAGCTGAATCCGTGATTATTAAAAAGAGCAGCCTCGGCTGCTCTTTGCGTTTTTGAGAGCCGTAACCATGACCACCGACACCTCCCACGCCGCCCAGCGCATCCTTGATCTGCGCACCGAACTGGACGGCCACAATCAGCGTTATTACGTGCTCGATCAGCCGAGCATCCCGGATGCCGAGTACGACCGTCTGTTTCGTGAATTACAGGCCTTGGAAGCGGCTCATCCTGATTTGATTACCGTTGATTCGCCGACTCAGCGGGTCGGTGGTGCGCCGCGCGCCGGGTTTAGCGAAGTGCGCCATGAAGTGCCGATGCTCAGCCTCGGCAACGCCTTCGCCGAAGCCGATATGCTGGATTTCGACCGCCGCGTGCGTGAGGGCCTGGCCGACGACCTGCCGCCTGGTGATCTGTTTGGCGGCGGCGCCGAGGTCGAGTACGTCTGCGAACCCAAGCTCGACGGCTTGGCCGTGAGCCTGCTGTATGTCGAGGGGCAACTGGTGCGCGGCGCCACCCGTGGTGATGGCAGTACGGGTGAGGACATCAGCGCCAATGTGCGCACAGTGCGCAACATTCCGCTCAAGTTGCAGGGCAGTGGCTGGCCCTCGGTACTGGAGGTGCGCGGCGAGGTGTTTATGGCCAAGGCCGGTTTCGATGCCCTCAACCAGCGCCAGCTGGAGAGTGGTGCCAAGCCCTTTGCCAACCCGCGCAACGCCGCCGCCGGCAGCCTGCGTCAGCTTGATTCGAAAATCACCGCCAGCCGTCCCTTGGCTTTCTGCTGTTACGGCATTGGCCAGGTTGAGGGCGAGTTGCCGGACACCCAGCTGGGCATTCTCCAGGCTCTACAGACGTGGGGTGTGCCGATTAGCCCTGAGTTGTATCTGGCCCGCGGCATCGATGCTTGTCAGGCCTATTACCAGCGTATCGGTGCCAAGCGCGAAGCTTTGCCTTATGAAATCGACGGCGTGGTGTTCAAGGTCAATAACCTGGCCTGGCAGCGCGAGTTGGGGTTTCGTGCGCGCGAGCCGCGTTGGGCCATCGCCCATAAATTCCCGGCCATGGAAGAGCTGACCGAGCTGCTGGATGTGGAGTTTCAGGTCGGGCGCACGGGGGCGGTGACGCCGGTGGCGCGCTTGAAGCCGGTAAAGGTGGCCGGCGTGATGGTCGCCAATGCCACCTTGCATAACATGGATGAAGTGGCACGTTTGGGCTTGATGATCGGCGACACGGTGATCATTCGCCGGGCCGGCGACGTGATTCCGCAGGTGGTGCAGGTGGTGCTGGAGCGACGTCCAGAGGATGCGCGAGCGGTAGAAATTCCCGCGAGCTGTCCGGTGTGTGGCTCCCATGTTGAACGCACCCAACTGGTTAAGCGCAGCAAGGGTAAGGAGTCCTTCAGTGCGGGTTCCATCTACCGTTGCGTTGGCCGTCTGGCCTGCCAGGCACAGCTGAAACAGGCGATCATTCACTTCGTTTCGCGCCGCGCCATGGACATTGATGGGCTCGGCGAGAAGAGTGTCGAACAACTGGTGGACCTGGGCCTGGTGCAGTCACCGGCCGACCTCTACCGCTTGCAGTTCGATCAGTTGGTAGGCTTGGAGGGTTTTGCCGAGCTGTCGAGCAATAACCTGCTGGCCGCCATCGAGAACAGCCGGAAACCCGAGTTGGCGCGGTTTATTTATGCCCTCGGGATTCCCGATGTGGGCGAGGAAACGGCCAAGGTGTTGGCGCGCTCGCTGGCCTCGCTGGAGCGGATCAAGCGCGCGTTGCCCGAAGTGCTGACCTACCTGCCGGACGTAGGGCTGGAAGTGGCCCATGAGATTCATGAGTTCTTCAGTGACGCGCACAACCAGAACGTGATCGAGCAACTGGGTCAGGTGCTGGATATTCAGGGGCAGGGCGAGTTGGGCGCCGAGTTTGCCGCCTGCACCACCTTGGCTGGCTTGCTCGACAAACTGCACATTTCGTCCCTCGGTCCTACCGGCGCGAAAACCCTGGCCAGCAAGTTTGGCGAGTCGTTGCCCAAACTACTCGAAGCCGATTGGCTGGACCTGCGCCAGACCCTGAGTGAGAAGCCGGCCAATGCCGTGCGCGAGTTTTTCAGCGTGGCCGAACACCGCGAGCGTGCGCTGAAAATCGAAGCGCAGTTGCGCGAGTTCGGTATGCACTGGGAAAGTGAGAAGCGCGTCGTCGCCGGGCTGCCGCTGGCCGGCCAGACCTGGGTGTTGACCGGTACGCTGGAGCTGATGAGCCGTGATCAGGCCAAGGCCACGTTGGAGGCATTGGGCGCCAAGGTGGCGGGTTCGGTGTCGGCCAAAACCCATTGCGTGGTGGCCGGGCCGGGCGCTGGCTCGAAGTTGGCCAAGGCCAGTGAGCTTGGGTTGCGGGTGCTGGATGAGGCGGGGTTTGTCGAGCAGTTGCAGGCCCTGGGCGTTACGCCCTGAGCCGTTGGCGCAAGGCGTAAATACGAGCGCTGAGAACTTAGTTGAGTGCGTCGGTCAGGGCTTTGGCCCGAACGAACTTGACCACGTTCTTGGCGGCGATTTCGATCGCTTTGCCGGTCTGTGGGTTGCGGCCGCTGCGTGCTGGGCGCGCGGTTACTTTCAGCTTGCCGATGCCAGGCAGGGTGATTTCATCGCTGTTTTCCAGGGCGTCGCTGACGATTTCGCTGAGGTGCTCCAGCAGGGCGCGCACTTGCGCCTTGGGTGCGTCGACGGCTTCGGCGAGGTCGCTGATCAGTTGCTCTTTGCTGATGGCCATGGGTGCTGCTCCTTTGCTAGATAGGGTTGTTCCTAGTTAGGTCGGCACGCTAGCACAGATGCACGCCCGGCTGAATGTTCAGGATGTCGCATGTCGGCGCCGGTACTGGCGCGGTGCTAGGCCTTTCCAGCGTTTGAAGGCGTGGGTGAAGTTCGACACTTCGCCATAGCCCAGGCGCTCGGCAATCTCTTCCAGGGTTAGGCCGCCGGTGGCGAGCAATTCCTCCGCCAGGGTCTGGCGTACCTCTTCCAGCAGTTGGCGAAAGCTGGTGCCTTCCTCGCTCAGGCGCCGGCGCAGGCTGCGGGTACTGGTGTGCAGCTGCGCGGCAATCTCATTCATGTCCGGCAGGCTGCCGGGACGGCTGAGCAAACGGGTACGAATTTGTCCGGCCAGGCCTGAGCGTTCACGCCGGCGGGTAAGCAGGGCATGGCACTGCATTTCGCAGTCGTGGGCCACCTGGGGGTTGGCGCCGGGCAAGGGCAGGTCGAGGAGTTGCTGGGCCAGCACGAAGCGATTCTGCGCCTGGCCGAACAGCGGCTCGACACCGTAATGCTCGGTATAGCGGGCGACATCGGCGGGGGCGGGCATACGCAACTCGACGCGCTTGAATGGCAGCGGCTGACCGAGCAGGTCACGCTGGATCTTGAGCATGCCGGCGGTATCGCGCAGCAGGATAAAGTCGCGCAGTGCCGGCGGCAGGTCTTGGTCGTCCAGCCGCAGGTGCATGTCTTCACCGTGATCTTCAAGGTGCATGCGGCAGAACGCGTAGGTCAGGTCGAGGTAGCGCAAGCCCATGTTGGCGGCGCTGCGCAGGGTCGGGCAACTGAGCAGGGCAAAGCCCCAGATGCCGTAGGTGCTGAGGTGATAGCGCTGGCCCGCCAGTAGGCCGAGGTCGGGGATATGGCCAAGGGCTGCCACCAGATTGCCGATCAGAATCAGCTCCTGGCTGGCGTCAATTTCACTGGCGGGGTCGCCCAATTGGCTCAGGGTCAGGCCGCTGCCGGCCAGGCACTGCTCAATCGACAGGCCCAGGTCCATGCCGAACTGGGTCTGTAACTGAGCACTGATGATGCTGCGCCGTGCCGGCCAGTGACCAGCGGGCGGGGAGGTTAAAGTGTTCGACATGTTGGCCGCAATTCACAATTAGTGGCCGACTATGCCATAACGCGCCGTCGTGCGGCCAAGTAGTATGAACGCACAGCCTAAAACCTACGGGACGAACAATGACAACTAATTCCCCAGCTGCTGCGCCGCTGCGTGTGCTGATTATTGGTGCCGGTTTTGCCGGTGTCGGCCTTGCTATCCAGCTGCAAAAACGCGGTATCGACGATTTTTTCGTGCTGGAAAAAGCGGCCTCGGTGGGCGGCACCTGGCGCGACAATCACTATCCGGGTGCAGCCTGCGATGTGCCGTCCCATCTGTATTCCTATTCGTTCGAGCCGAAGACCGACTGGAGTCGCAAGTTCGCCCCGCAAGCGGAGATCGTGGCGTATATCCAGCACTGTGTGGACAAGCACCAGTTGGCCGGCAAAATCCGCTGTAACACGGAGGTGGCGAGTGCCGAGTTCGAGCAGGCCAGCGGCATGTGGCGGGTGATCGGCAAGAATGGTGAGCACTACCTGGCGCAGGCGCTGGTGAGTGCTTGTGGTCAGTTGAATCAGCCTGCCTATCCGCGCATTCCTGGCTTGGAGAGCTTTGCCGGCGAAGCCTTCCACTCGGCGCGCTGGAATCACGCCTATGACCTGGCCGGCAAGCGGGTGGCGGTGATCGGCACCGGCGCCAGCGCGATCCAGTTTGTGCCGGAGATTGTGCCCAAGGTGCAGCACTTGACCCTGTTCCAGCGCAGCGCCGCCTATGTGATCAGCAAACCGGACCGGGCCTATAAGCGCTGGGAGCTGGCCCTGTTGCGTCGCTGGCCGTGGCTGCAGCAAATCGATCGCGGCCTCAAGTATGTGCAGCACGAAGTCCGCGCCCTGGCGTTTATCCACTTTCCGGTGCTGATGAAGCTGTTCCAGTTCAGTTTTCAGCGTCATCTGGCCGCTGCCATCGTCGACCCCGAGCGGCAGCGTCAGTTGCAGCCGGACTATCCGCTGGGCTGCAAACGTATTCTGATCTCCAATAACTACTTCCCGGCCTTGGCACAGGGCAATGTTGAGATCGTCAATCAGGCCATTCAGTCCATCACCCCCCATGGTGTGGTGACGGCCGATGGTCGTGAGCATCCAGTGGATGCGTTGATCTACGGCACCGGGTTTGCGGCCACCGATTTTCTTGCGCCGATGCAGATCAAAGGTCTGGACGGTGTGGAGCTGAACCAAGCCTGGCGCGACGGCGCCGAAGCGTATAAGGGCATCAGTGTTAATGGCTTTCCCAATCTGTTCCTGCTCTACGGGCCGAACACCAACCTGGGCCACAACTCGATCCTGTACATGCTGGAAAGCCAGTTTGCTTACGTGCTCAATTGCTTGGACGCGTTGCAGCAGCAAGGCCTGCGCTATATGGACGTGAAGCCCCAGGTGCAACAACGCTTCAACCAGCATCTGCAGCAGGTGATCCGCCATTCGATCTGGGAGCAGGGTTGCACCAGTTGGTACAAGAATGCGGCCGGTAAGAACACCAACAACTGGCCGGGGTTCACCTTTACTTACCGCCAACAAACCCGTCACCTGGAGCTTGCTGACTATGACTGCCGCCGTTGAATTTACTCCGCCAGCACTCAGCCAGCCGCTGTTGCGCGGCCTGCTGCGTGGCGGTTTGCGTCTGCTGTTTTGCAGCCTGGTGCGACCACCCACACCGATTGCACTGCAGCGCGGGTTGTTGCGCATGCTCACGGCCACCACACGGTCGCCCCATGGGCTGAGCTTGAGCCATGGGCAACTCGGCGGCCGACCCTGTGAATGGCAGCGCCCGGCGCAGGATGGCGGCCGGGTAGTGTTGTACCTGCACGGTGGCGCCTACCTGATCGGCTCGGCGGCGACCCATCGCGGCATCAGCGGCATTCTGGCCACCTGCAGTCAGCGAGCAGTCTGTGCCCTGGATTATCGCCTGGCGCCTGAGCATCCCTATCCGGCCGCCCTGGAGGATGCCGTGGCGGCCTATCAGGAGCTGTTGGCCATGGGCTATCGGAGTGAGCAGATTGTTATTGGCGGTGATTCCGCGGGTGGCAATCTGACCCTGGTCACGGCGCTGCGCTTACGTGAACTGGGGCTGCCTTTGCCGGCGGCGCTGGTGTGCTTTTCCCCGGTGACGGATTTCACCTTCGCGCATGTGCATGAGCCGGCAGGGGGCGATCCCGTGCTCAATCCAGCCTGGATCAAACAAGCCCTGGCCTTGTATTGCCCGGCAGGCCAAGACCCCAAGGCGCCTGGCTTGTCACCGCTGTTTGCTGATGTGCGCGGGTTGCCGCCGTTGCTGATTCAGGTCGGCACCGATGAGTTGCTGCTCAACGACAGCCTGCGCTTTGCCGAGCACGCCAAGGCCGCCGGTGTGGCGGTGCAGTTGGAGGTGTATCCGGGGCTTTGGCATGTATTTCAGGCCTATGCCGGGATACTCAAGGCGGCCGACTTTGCCATGGCGCGGGTCGCTGGTTTTTTGCGGGCGCAGGAGGGTTAGATGGACAATATTCTGATTACCGGCGCGGCCTCGGGCATCGGTGCCGCCACGGCGCGCTTGTTTCATGCCCGTGGCTGGAAAGTGGGTTTGCTAGATATTAATCATGCGGCGTTGGCCAGCCTGGCTGAGGAGCTTGGCGGAGTCTGGCATGCCGAGCTGGATGTGGCCGATGCGGCTGCGGTGCAGGCGGCGTTGAAGGATTTTGCCGCGGAGCACGGCGGGCAGTTACGGCTGTTGTTTAACTGCGCCGGAGTGCTGCGCTTCGGCCATTTCGAGAGTATCGAGTTGGCCGAGCACGCGCGCATTCTGCAAATCAATGTGCTGGGTTTGCTGCAAATGACCCATGCGGCGTTCCCCTACCTCAAGGCTACCGCCAACGCCCAGGTGATCAACATGGGCTCGGCCTCGGGCTTGTATGGCACGCCGCACATGGCCAGCTACTCGGCGTCGAAGTTCGCCGTGCGCGGGCTGACCGAGGCCCTGGACCTAGAGTGGCGCCGCCACGGCATACGCGTCGGCGATTTGATGCCGCCCTTTGTGCGCACGCCGATGGTCAGCAGTCAGGCCTTTGAACCGCCGGCCCTGCGCCATCTAGGCGTCAATTTGCAGGCTGAGCAGATCGCTGACGCCGTTTGGCAGCAGTCCCAGGGGGCCGCAGTGCATCGGCCGATCAGCGGGCTGTTCAAGTTGATGTACTGGTCGGCCCAGCTGTCGCCGGCCTGGATGACGCGGGCCATCATGGGCTGGTTAAGCCGCGAAAAGTGACAAGTGGCCGGCGCTGGACTAAATGTTCAGCGTGGCTCTAACGATAGGGCTACTCTCGCAGAGCAACACGGTGATTGATGTCTACTCAATGAGGGGTACCAATCTATGTCCATGAGCGCTTCGGAATCCAACAGCAGCAGTCTGCTACAGCGTATGAAGGAGGGCGGTTTCGATTTCGCTCGTATCCATGCCATCGAGTTTTACGCCATTTTCCCTGATGAGGAACGGGCCCGACTGGTGGCGCAAAGCTTTCGCGGTGAGTCGCTGAATACCCAGATCAATCAGCGTTGCGAAGGCGTCTGGCACTTGCAAGTGAGCAAGGTGATGTACGCCAGTCATGCCGGCATTGATGATTTTGAGCAGGGCCTGGAAACCCTGGTGGTACCGCTTGGCGGGCGACTGGAGGGGTGGGGCGTGATCCAGGAGCATGTCCGGTTGTAGTCTTTGGGGTTATATCCCACGTAATCCCGTCAGCTGACCGCAATGGCAGCTGACGGTACAACATCCCGTTCCTCTCTCGACCTTGCCTTGACCTTTGTCGCACACTGCGCGGCGGAGGACACCATGAACGATATTCTGATACTGACCCATACCGATCACTGCACCCCTGGTCATCTGGCCGAGGTGCTGCGTGCACAATCACGCGATTACCGCGTGCTACGGGTTGACCGTGGCGAGCTGGAGGGCGTCGATCTCGACCGGCCTAAGGCCGTGGCAATCATGGGCGGCGCCATGAGCGTGAACGATCCGCTGCCCTGGCTGACGACGGAAGTAGCAGCCATCCAGCATTTTCTGCAGCGTGACATTCCCATGATCGGTCACTGCCTGGGCGGTCAGCTATTGGCCAGGGCGCTCGGTGCTGAGGTGCGCGCCATGGCCTTTCAAGAGGTTGGCTGGCAGCGTCTCCAGCACACGGAGCAAGCGGCTAACAGCCCTTGGCTGCGCCACGTGCCGGGCGAGTTTGAGTTGTTTCAATGGCACGGCGATACCTTTGATCTGCCGCCCGGAGCGCAGCACTTGCTGAGTAATGGCTGGTGCCAGAACCAGGCGTTTACCTGGGGTGACAAAGTACTGGCGTTGCAGTCCCATCCGGAAATGACCGCTGAGCTGGTTGATCTGTGGCTAACCGAGGCGGGTTATCTGCTGGATGCCAGTCAACCCAGCCAGCAGAGTATTGCCTATATGCGGGAAAACCTACCGCAGCGCATCGCCCAGCTGAATCAGGTGGCTGAGGGTTTTTACCGGCATTGGTTGAATCTGGCGTTTACCTGATGCGCCTCTGCGCCCGTTGCTGACGGCGTAACAGCAACGGGCGGCTTGCACTCTAACTAATCAGGCGACTGAGGTTGGGCAGGATCAGAACCACGGCGGTG
>NKIE01000012.1:15647-17993 GCA_002256055.1 Pseudomonas sp. PGPPP3
CCGCTTGGCGGACTTTCGCGTGGATATGCATGGTGTGCTGCCTTTTATTCTTGTTGCCGTTACTCGCAATTTGCGCGTTGCCTTGATCGCACTCAGGGGTAACAGCTTGGCGTTAACTCAAAAACCATCCCGGCATTGCCCGGCGATGGCGCCTTGCCTTACAAACTCTAGGGCGCGGGCCACACTCGCCTTAGAAGCTTTGGCAGCAAGGGCATGAGGTCTAGGAGTTGCCGGTTATTCAAACAGCTCTTCGTCTGAGCTGTAAGCCACAGGCCAGACGCTTGTATTGGTCTTTCCTCCAGCCTTACGCGCGCCCATACCGTTGGTCTGAGCTGAGTGGTCAATGGGCCTGAGCATTTCGGTCATTGAGCCTGCGCACGTTGCGGCTATGGTAGAGCGGCTAACAACAATTGTTGGTAGCCGCTGCTGGGCAGCGGACTGCCACACCGCTACCTATCCCTCCTATATACGGAGGCCAGAGGACGCCATGACCGAAGCATTCATTTTCGATGCGGTGCGCACGCCCCGCGGTAAAGGCAAAAAGGACGGCGCGCTATACAGCGTCAAGCCAGTTGATCTGGTGGCCGGCCTGGGCGTGCCGCGTGACCACATCCGCGTGGTTGAGCCCACGCGCCACAAGAAGGACCACACCGTGGCCACCATCCAGCAAGAGCTGGCGTATGAGGGCGTGTCGGTCATCATCGCCCGCCGCGCCTGCGTGACGTATGCCAAAGAGATCAAGGCGCTGAAGACGGCCCGCAGCGGCGACATCGCCGTGGTGGCCGAGTGACGGGTGGATGTGAGGGCCGACGCGATGAACTTCGATCTGGTGCTGGCCGGCGTGGGTGGCCAAGGGGTGTTGTCGATTGCCTGGGTGCTTGACCACGCCGCGCACGCCGCAGGCTGGCAGCTCAAGCAATCTGAAGTGCATGGCATGGCGCAGCGCGGGGGCGCGGTGTCGGCCTTTGTGCGCTTGTCGGATGCGCCGGTGGCCAGTGACTTGATTGCTGCGGGCTCGGCGGCGCTGATCGCCTCGGTCGAGCCACTCGAGGCGCTGCGCTACACCGGCCTGCTGCGCACCGACGGCACGGTGGTGACGGATGTGACGCCCATGGTCAACATCGACAACTACCCCGAGCATGCGGCGCTGTACGAGGTGCTTTTCTCGGTGCCCAACATCGTGGCGGTGGATGCCACCCGCCTGGCCCACGCTGCCGGCACGATGAAGGCGCAGAACACCGTGGTGCTGGGCGCGGCGGCGCCGCTGCTGCCGTTGCCCATCAGCGCGATCGAGGCGCAGCTGCAGGCGCTGTTTGAGCCCAAGGGCGAGCGCATCGTGCAGGCCAATCTGCGCGCCTTTCGCAAGGGCAACGCGGCCTGCGGCTTTGTGCAGGCGCTGCGTGCGGCGGGGGTGCCCACGGCGCGTGTGGCGCGGGTCAGTGCCCGCCTGGCCTTTGCCCCGCACCCGGTGGACGACGAGTTGCTGGCTGCCTGGGCGGATCGGCTGCTGGGCCCGCACGGCGAGGCCACCGCGGCCCAGGTGTTTGCCGCGCCCCGGTTGGTGCCGCTGGACGCGGTGCTGGCCGTCACGGCCTGAGGCACCCGGGGCGCCTGCCCAGGCACCTAGGGGCTGCCAAGCCTGGGCCGGTGGATGAAGATGCGCCATCCACCACGCACGCCGGAGTAACGCATGCCCGCCATCGACAACGACCCCCAGGTGGCCGAGGCGCTGCAGCGATTTGAAAAGACCCAGGCCGACTACCTGGCCAGCGCGGCCGGCAAGCTGGCCGTCAAGGCCCTAACCAGCTTTGCCACGGCGCTGGCCAGCCCCAAGCCCGACCAGGTGTTCGGCAAGGCGATGGTGGGTGGCGCCCAGGCCTGCCTGGACTGGCTGCAACGCCTGCCGCCCGAGTTGCTGGACAAGCCCGAGGCCCGCTTGCCAATGTTGGCCGAGATGGACGCCAAGGCGCGCAGCCAGGTGGTGGCCGAAGCGCTGCAGGTGACGCGCCTGGGCATGGCGGCGCTGCTGCTGGGCCCGGTGGGCGACAAGGACCTGGGCAAGCGCTTGCCCGACCTGCTGCTGGCCGTGGCCTGGGGCACCGACGTGGCGGCGCTGGCGCTGCGGCAGGCGCTGGTGCCGCGCAAGTGGCCCAAGGGCACCTGGCTGCCCGAGGTGCCCAAAGGCCTGACGCCCGATGCGCTGCTCAAGCTCATCCTGGCAGGCACCGTGCGCGATCTGCAGCTGCAGTTTGCGCGGTGCGGGTCGGCCGCGCGGGCGCAGCGCGATTGGGCACAGCAGGTGCGCGCCTTCGGCCAGGTGACATCGCTCACCCCGGGCCGGGCCTG
>NKIE01000743.1 GCA_002256055.1 Pseudomonas sp. PGPPP3
GCCCCGCGCCGGCACGCCGCTGTTTGTCTGAAAGCGCCGTGGGACGGGAAAAAGTCGCCTCGGCGCTTAAGTTTTGCTGCGCCGCACCGATACTGAGAGGAATGCCGTAATCCCTTGTGGAGCCTGCTGTGCATCAGCGCTATTTCGTCCTGCTCAGTCTGCTCGTCAGCCTGCCAGCCACCGCCATTACCTTCCAGACGCGTCTGGAGGCGGTGCAGTGGACGGTGGCAGGGGATCAGTTTGAGTGCCGTTTGTCGCAAGCGATCAGCGATTTCGGCAGTGGCGAGTTTGTGCGGCGCGCGGGTGAGTCGGCCATTTTTCGCATCAATGGCCAAGAACACTGGCTGGGTAATGGCTCTGGCACCTTGCTGGCCGCCGCAGCGCCCTGGCAGCCGGGGCGTGAAGATATCAACTTGGGGGCGGTGCGGGTGGCGGCTGGTCAGCCGGTCAGCAGCAACCAACTGCAGGCTGGGCGCTTGCTCACCGGCTTACTGGAAGGGCGTAGCCCGCTGATACGGATGCGCACTCAGCATGGCAATGATGCGCTGGAGGTGCGCGTCCTGCCGGTCAAGTTCGCCCAGGCTTACCGCGACTACCTCGGTTGCACGGCCAAACTGCTGCCAGTCAATTTCGATCAGATCAAACAAGCGCAGATTGGTTTTCCGTCTGGGGTGGTGGTCGATGCGCTGGCCCAGGCCAAGCTGGACATCATTTTGCAGTTCCTCAAGGCAGACCCGACGGTAAACCGCATCAACCTCGATGGTCACTCCGACAACAGCGGTAATCGCCTGAGCAATCGTGACCTGTCGCGCCGCCGAGCGCTGGCGGTGATGGAGTACCTCAAGGCCAATGGCGTGCCCGAAGCGCAGATCACCCTGCGTTTTCACGGTGAACGCTATCCGCTGGTGCCGAATAACAACGAAGCCAATCGCGCCAAAAATCGTCGCGTGAGCTTGCAGCTGGAGCGCGAGGCCGTGCCGGAAGTGCCGCCGGCTGCGGCGGCCAAGGGTGAGGCGGGCGCCACCTCCTGACGGCGTCGGACTGTCATCAGTGCGGCACAAGCCGTCGCTTTGTCGTCATCGAGTGTCGCGCCACTGTAAATAAGGCGGCGCGGCC
>NKIE01000013.1 GCA_002256055.1 Pseudomonas sp. PGPPP3
GAAGATTGAGAGCACCAAGACGCCGATCGGTGCCGGTGCCGGTGCAGTGATTGGTGGTGTCGGTGGCAGCAGCATCGGTGGTGGCAAGGGCAGCATTGTCGCTGCAGTGATTGGTGCGGTGGCTGGTGGCTTGATTGGCGCGGCCAGTGAGGAAGGCTTGACCCGTACTCAGGGTGTGGAAATCACCGTGCGTGAAGATGACGGCAGCATGCGCGCCTATGTACAGGAAGTGCAGCCTAATGAAATCTTCCGGGTTGGCGAGCGTGTGCGCATCATGAGCGTCAACGGTACCAGCCGTGTAGCCCACTAAAGGCAACACTGCTGCAGAAAAAAGCCGACCCTAGGGTCGGCTTTTTTTCGTCTGCTCTTTAGCGCGCCGGGCGGCTGCTCATGTAGCAGACCGCGTAGCCGATCAGGGCTGCCAGTATTGAACCGGTGAGGATGCCCACTCGGTCCATGCCGGCGTACTCGCTGACCTCGGGTACAAAGGCCAGGGAGCCGACAAACAGGCTCATGGTGAAGCCGATGCCGCAGAGGATCGATAGGCCCAGTATCTGCCCCCAATTGGCATCCTGCGGCAACTTGGCCCAGCCAGTCTGGATGGTCAGCCAGGTAAAGCCGAACACGCCGAGGGTTTTACCCAGCAACAGGCCTGCGGTAATGCCCATCGGCACTGGGTGGATAAAGCTGTCCAGGCTTAAGCCATCTAGCGGCACGCCGGCGTTGGCGAAGGCAAACAACGGCAAGATGGCGAAAGCCACCCAAGGTTGCAGGGCATGCTCAAGCGTTAGCAGGGGCGAGCTGTTGTCTTCGTTGCGCATGGGGATGGTCAGTGCCAGGACGACCCCTGCCAGGGTGGCATGCACGCCACTTTTCAGTACGCAGACCCACAGGAATGTGCCGATAACCAGATACGGGCTGAGCCTTGTCACCCCAAAACGGTTCATCAGGATCAGGATGCTAAGAAAGATTGCTGCCATGATCAGCGACAGGTTGGACAGTTCGCTGGAGTAGAACAAAGCAATAACGATGATCGCACCGAGGTCATCAATGATCGCCAGGGTCATCAAAAACAGTTTTAGCGAGACGGGTACGCGCTTGCCTAGCAGGGCCAGTACGCCGAGGGCGAAGGCAATGTCGGTGGCCATGGGGATGGCCCAGCCACTGGCGGCGGCCGGGTTGTCATGGTTCAACCACCAGTAGACCAAGGCCGGTATTAGCATGCCACCGATGGCCGCGGTACCGGGCAAGACCAGTTGGGCCGGTTGGCGCAGTTGCCCTTCGAGCACCTCGCGCTTGACCTCCAGGCCGATCAGTAGAAAGAACAGGGCCATCAGGCCGTCGTTGATCCACAGCAGCAGAGGCTTGGCGATCTCCAGGGCGCCGATTTGCACGGCAACCGGCACATCCAGCAAGCCATTGTAGAGAAAGCTTAAGGGCGAGTTATTGATGGTCATGGCCAGCACGGCCGCACCGATCAGCAGTAGGCCACTGGCTGATTCCAGCTGCAAAAAGCGGGTAAGAGCATTACGCATAGGGGGAAAGGTGGTTATCCGTTAAGTGAGTCAGGGACTAACCCTACCGCGCAAAGCATGATGAAAAAACAAAAACTATATTCGTTTTTGTTACATCTGCCGGCGTTATGCCAATGCCGGGCGCTTATGGCAGGGCATTGCCAACCCTTTAGCCACGCAGGCGCAGGGCCAGGCCCTTGAGGAAATTACGCAGCAACTGGTCGCCGCAGGGGCGGTAGTTCTTCTGACCTTCCTTGCGAAAGAGCGCGCTCAGTGCTGGCTTGGACACCGGGAAGTCGGCCGCTAGCAGGATGTCGTGTAGGTCGGCGTCTTTAAGCTCAAACGCTACGCGCAGCTTCTTCAGAATGATGTTGTTGTTGATCGGCCATTGCACTGGCTGGACCGGCAGGTTGGGGTTTTTGCCACGTTTGTAGAACACCAAACCGTCGAGAAAATGGGCCAGCACTTCATCGCTGCAGTGCACTTGAGCTTCGTCTTCCTCAGGCAGTAGCCAGGCCTGCAGATCAGTCAGAACGACCTCGTAGTTGGCTTCGCGAAATACCTTGAGCATCTCGGTGTCATTGATTTTGAGGCTGTAGCGCAGGCTGCGCAGGACATCGTTATTGATCATGCAGGGTTGCTCATGAAGGAGTCGGAATGTAGCAGTGCTGCCATTCTAGCGTGCCCGACCACCGGGCTGGGGGTTTGTCTGCGGTGTGCTGTCTGGCGATGGTCGTCAACAGGCGGGGTAAATGCAGATAGAATGCACGTCAGGCAATCAAGGTATCGAACATGGCGCTTATCGGCCGTTACAACAGTTTACAGGTGGTTAAACACACCGACTTTGGGCTTTATCTGGATGGCGGGGCGGATGGCGAGATCCTCTTGCCCAAGCGCTACATTCCCAAGGACACCCCCAGCGAGGTCGAAGACTGGCTGAATGTGTTCATCTACCTGGACAGTGACGACAAGCTGATCGCCACCACAGAGAAACCCAAGGTTCAGGTTGGCGAGTTCGCTAGCCTCAAGGTGCTGGAGATCAACAGCATCGGTATCTTCCTTGACTGGGGCCTGTCCAAGGACCTGTTGCTGCCGTACTCGGAAGAGAAGCGTTCGCTGGAAGCTGGCCAGTACTGCGTGGTGCATGTCTACCTGGACAAACACACCCGTCGTATCACCGCCACGGCGCGCCTGGACCGCTATCTGGATGTGCGTCCGGCCGCGTATCAGGTGGGCCAGGCTGTTGATCTGCTGGTGGCTGAATCCACCGACATGGGCTTTAAGGCCATCATCAACAATCAGCACTGGGGCTTGATCCACAAGAACGAAGTGTTCAAGTTCCTGCGCAGCGGTATGCGTGAAAAGGGCTTTATCAAAGAGCTGCGCGCTGACGGCAAGATCAGCCTGTCTCTGCAGCCGGTGGGCCAGGAAGCGGCCAACAGCCTGCATGAGAAAATTCTCCAGCAACTGCAGGATAATGGCGGCACCTTGGCGGTTAGCGACAAGAGCCCGCCCGAGGTCATCAGCGGCCTGTTCGGGGTGAGCAAGGGTAACTTCAAGAAGGCTATCGGCGCGCTCTACAAACAGGGTCGGATCGTTATTCACGCCGATCGCATCGAGCGGGTCTGATTAGGCGGTTTTAGGCACGCGGAGCAGAGTCCGCCGCGTGCCGAACTCCTAGTGCAGCAGCACGCTTTCTTCTTCCGGCACCGCCAGTGCCAACTCATGCTCCGGCTGCAATGGCTCGGTAGCCACGCTGAAATCGGTGATTTCAATCAGGCCACGGCCTTGCCCCAGCAGGTGGAAGGAAAACGCCTTGCGCGCCTCTAGGTTGTCGAAACTGAAACTCAGGTCGATCGGTTGGCCACGGGTCAGCAGGGGCAATTCCGGCAGTTGCACACGTACGTCGCGGTCGAACTCCTTGGTCTTCAGTTGCAGTTGCACCCCTTTGCCTGCGAGGTTGATGGCGCGCACCTTGAGGTGCACGGTGGTCTGCGAGTTCTGCGGTAATTCCAGGTATTGGGCCCCCACCAGGTTGGCGGTCCAGTCGTCGCTGATGGTCTCGCTGAGTTTCACCCGGTCACGTTTGGCAAACTGGTATTGCTGGCCGAGCTGACCGCTGAGCAGCGACTGATCAAGCAGAGCCGCGCGCTTAGCCACCAGATGCGCCTTCTTGCCACTGAAACGACCCAGGTAGCGCGCGCTGTCGGCAATGAAACCGGCACTGGCATAGCGCCGGCAGACGTGCTGGAAGTTGCATTCGGTGAACTCGCCTTTGCCGTCATGCTGGCGCAGCACGCCGTTGGTGTAGGACATGATTTCCCGGCCGTTGGCGTAGTCGCGAAACAACGAGCGGCCGGAGATGTTGGCGGGTACTGGCAGGGCAAAGTAGTCGAGCACCGAGGCTGTCAGGTCGACATGGCCGTAGACGCCAGTTTTTACCGCCGGCAATTGCGCCTGCTCGGGTGCTAGTACCAGGTTGAAGCCCCAGGCCGAGGCCAGGCGCACACCCTCGATACCGTGGGATTCGTCGGAAGTGATGATCACCAGGGTGTCCTTGAGCACACCTTGCTTTTCCAGGCCGCTGAGAAAACTGTCGACGGCATCGTCCATGTAGGCGACGGCGGCCTGCTTGGGGCTGTCGAAGCGCGCCAGGTAATCCTCGGGGGCGGCGTAGGGTTGATGGGTGCCGACGGTCAGCAGGGTGAGCATCCACGGCTGCTTGTTTTGCCGCAACTGGCGTACATAAGTAAGAGCACCCTCGAAGTAGGCCTTGTCATCCATGCCCCAGGCGAACTCCAGCTGCGGCTTGTTGCGGAACCAGTCGCGGCCGCGCGTATGGGTAAAACCCATGTGCGGCATGATCTTGTCCTTGGCCATGAACTGCAGCGCAGCGCCTTGCAGGAAGTGGGTGCGAAAGCCCCGCGATTGCAACTGGGCCGGCAGGCATTGCTGGTTGCGTTGGTTATCGTTGAGCAACTCGACGCCCTTGGGGGTGCCGCTGTCGAGTTTGCTGTAGTCGCCACAGAGCATCGCGTAAAGGCCGCGAATGGTCTGGTGGCTGTGCAGTACGTAATCCGGGGTGGTCATGGCGCGTTCGGCCCAGCGGCTGAGCTTGGGCATTAGCGCTTGCCGATAGCTACTGTGCAGAGCCTGACGGTTGGCCTCAATGTAGGCGCCGGGAATGCCTTCGAGGGTGATGATCAGCACGTTGCGGGCCTTGCCGCCAGCAGGCAGCAACGGTGTGCCGCTGAGATCAAGCTTGCTCAGACCGGCAATATCGACGGGCAACTCGGCGCTGCCGTCGTCGTTCCACGCTTCCAGGCGCTGCTGGCCGGCATTTACGGCACTGGCCAGGAGTTTGTGCGGCAGGTTGAATTGCCGCCACTCGTCAGCCTCGCTGGGGCGCAGATACTCCGCCGTACTGTGGCCGGCCAGCAAGAGCACCGGCAAGGCCAGCAGGTAGCGCGAATGAATGGCCGGCTCCGGAGCGCCGAAACGCACGGCCAACAGATACAACACGAGTCCCAGACCCAGCAATAGTCCCAGTAGCGGCTGGCTGAGGCCGCCGCCTTCGGTGGATTGGCTGAGAAATTGGGCATCGGTCAGGTAATGCAGGTCACTGGGTTCGGGCATACGCCCGACGGCGCTGACCAACTCGGCGCAACCCAGAGTCAGAACGGCCCAGGCCATCAATACGGGCAAGGTCAGCCAGAAAGGGCGGCGGCGTAACAGCAGCAGCAAGGCACCGCCGATGGCGAGATCGGAGAGGTAACCGCGCGGGTCGGACCAGCCGAGGGCGTAGCGGCTGGCCAAGGGCAGAACCAACAACAGCAAAGCGAGGCTGAGAGTAACGGCATGCGGCAGCCAGCGGCTGGAAAGGCGCACGGAAGCTCCTTAAAACAAACAAATAATATTAAATTTATTTGGGATTCATCATTCTGAAACAGCAATCTGATCCTCGCCAGTAGACCGCGGAAAATAGCTAAAATTCAGTAACCACCGTGGGCGTGTTGCAGTGAGGGTTTTCTCCCTTGCCGTGACTGTCTGGTGGGATGACACTTCCTCTTCAATGATCTCAACATGGAGCTTGGTGGATGAATTTTCCTAGCGTTATTACCTCGCTGCTTGGCATCTGTCTGGCAGGTTCCGCGCTGGCGGCAGAGCCGACATCGCCTACACCGCAGGTGATTCCGGTGTACTCCGTCAGCCCGGGCGCCAGCGGCAGTGTCAGCAGCTCCGCGAGTAGTCAGCGTTATGAGATCGGCGGTGGGCGGGCAGTGCCCGAGGGTGGCTACTCGAGTCAGTACGGCAGCCGCTCGGGCAGTTCCAACGTGCAGCAGCAAGGTGGCATTCGGCAGAGCATCGAATACCCTGATGGCCGGCGCGTCGAGTTGCAGCCGGGGCAGGGCGGCTACCAAGTAGAAGAGCATCGTTAGGGCGGGGCTTTCCCGTACAAGTCGAAGCCTTGGGGCTGTTTTCATCTTGGCGCGTGACTATGCTCACGATTAGCGACCGTCGAGTCGTGGAACCCTAAGGACGCTCGCATGAATCCTCTGTCTAGTCAGATGTTGTTCGACTTTTGGTCACCGGCTGCGCTGCAGATCAACTTGGTGATTTTCCTTAACCTGCTGGGTGCATTGATTCTGGGCTGCCTGGTGGGTTACGAGCGCGCCTATCACGGCCGTGCTGCGGGCATGCGTACGTATGGCCTGGTGTGCATGGCCTCGGCAGCGTTGACGGTAATCGCCGGCTACTCGGTAAATTGGTACGGCGGCCATGCGGTGCCCAGTGCTCTGGGCGGTGATCCGACGCGGATCATTCAGGGCATCGTTACCGGCATTGGCTTTCTGGGCGCCGGCGTGATCATGAAGGAAGGCCTGAGTATCAGCGGCCTAACCACCGCGGCGTCAATCTGGGCCGCTTCGGCTATCGGCGTGATGGTGGGGGTGGGCTTTTACGCCGCGGCCATCTTGCTCGCGCTATTGTCGGCGCTGTGCATGCTCGGCCTATCGAAACTGGAGGCTCGTCTGCCGCAGCGCCCGGCCATTGGTATAACCTTGCGCTTTATCAAGGACTTTCAAGCCGAAGAGGGCGAGTTGCGAGCCTTTCTGTTGACCCATGGCTTTAGCATGGCCAGCGGTTCGATCAGCATCAATTACAGTAATGGCAGCCCGGAGTGGCGCTTCGTGGCGGTGGCCAACTGTCGGCACTGCGGCACGCCGATGATCGCGCTGGCCCAGAGCCTGGAAAAGCACGCTGGCGTGCACAGCTTCCAGATTGCCCACGCGCGCAACTGAGTCGCCGCTCGGCTAGTCCGTTTTTCCCCACAACTCTTTGAGCCGCTGATCACGCCCGCAACCGTGGCGGTAGTAGTTGTAACGCAGCGGATTTTTCGTGTGATAGTCCTGGTGGTAATCCTCGGCGGCATAGAAGGGGGTTGCTGCCAGGATTTCTGTGGCAATTGGCTGCGCTAGGCGCCCGGAGGCTGCCAGCGCGGTTTTTGAGGCTTCAGCCAGGTGTTGTTGTTCGGCATTTAGGTAAAAAATCGCGCTGCGGTACTGCGGGCCGTTGTCGCAGAACTGGCCGTTGCCGTTGATTGGATCGATGGTCGGCCAGAAGGCCTCCAGCAGCTTGGCGTAGCTGGTCTGGCGCGGGTCGAAACGCACTTGCACCGCCTCGATATGGCCGGTGCGGCCTGAGGACACTTCCTCGTAGGTCGGGTTCTCGATGCTGCCGCCGATGTAACCCGAGGTGGTTTCCAGTACCCCGGGCAGCTTGTCGAAGTCCGCTTCGGTGCACCAGAAGCAACCGCCCGCGAACACCGCTACGGCGGAGTCATCTTGCCCTGCATGACTGCCAAGGCTCAGCAGCAGCGCCGCCAAGCTCAGGGGTACGGCATAAAAGTTACGCATGATCAGCTCCGTAAGGCCGGCAGGTTTTCAGTTTTGGGAATAAAACGCAGGGCGACGCCATTGTTGCACCAGCGTTCGCCGCGGGGTGGCGGGCCATCGTCAAACATGTGCCCTTGATGGCCGCCACAGCGGGCGCAGTGGTACTCGGTACGCGGAATGATCAGTTTGAAGTCGCGACTGAAACCCGTGTGGTCGGCAATGGGCTGTGTGAAGCTGGGCCAACCGGTGCCACTGTCGAATTTGTCCTGGCTGTTAAACAGCGGCAGGTAGCAGGCGGCGCAGACGAAGGTGCCTTCGCGTTTTTCGTGATTCAGTGCGCTGCTGTTGGCTCGTTCGGTGGCGTCATCGAACAGCACGGCGTAGGCCTCGGGCGATAGCAGCCCACGCCAGGCGCTGTCGGCTTTTTCCAAGGGTGTGATGGCGCTGGTGGTCTCAGCAGCGTGCAGGTGGCGGCCCAGTAGGGCCGTGGGTGCCAGCAGGGCCAGGTGGTGGAGCAGAGTGCGTCGTTTCATGGTGAGTGTCCGCAAGTAAGGGCAAGCAATAGAGTGCCCAGTCGAGCAAAGATTACGGCCCGTCACGGTTTTTTAAGATTGTAATTGCCTATTGGTCGGCGCGGCCCGCAGCGACCTGCTGCTGCGGGCGTGGCATCAACTGTGTTCCAGCGAGCGGCGCAGGCGGCGCATGGCATACCATACGGCACCGACGCACAGGGGCACGGCCAGGCCGGTGACCAAGTGGCTGTTGGTGATCAGGCCTATGGCCTTGGCCGATTCCGCCAGGTATTTGGTCAGCCCCACCAGGTAATAACTGATGGCCGCCACCGACAGGCCTTCCACCGTTTGCTGCAGGCGCAGTTGAGTGTGGCTGCGTTGGTCCATCTTCAGCATCAAGCTTTGGTTTTGTGCCTCGATGGTCAGATCGATGCGCGTGCGCAGCAATTCGCTGGCGCGGTCGATGCGCTGCGACAGGTCGTTGAGGTCGTTGCGGATCGCCTCGCAGGTGCGCCAGGCCGGGGTCAGGCGTCGCTGCAGGAAGACGCTGAAGGTCTGCAGGCCGCTGACTTCCTGTTCGCGCATTTCATCCAGGCGATTAATGATCAGTTCGTAGTAGGCCTGGGTGGCTGAGAAACGGAAGTTGTTATCGGAAATCAGCTTCTCAATCTGCGCCGCCAGGCTGCTCAGTTCGGCCAGTAACTGGCGTTCGTCGTCGAGGTCTGCGATCTGGTTGATCTGCTGAATCACGGTGGCCAGTTGCTGGTCCATGGCTTTTACCGCCGGGGCAATGGCCTTGGCCATTGGCAGGGCCAACAGCAGCATCATCCGATAGGTTTCCATTTCCAGCAGGGTGCGCACCAGGCGGCCGCTTTGGCAGGCATTCAGGCCGCGGTTATGAATCAGGATGCGGCCACTGCCGTCGCTGTGAATGCGATAGGCGCTCCACAAGCGGGCGCGGCGCTCCTTGACCTCGGAACTGATCAGGCGGTGGCCTTCAAAGTGCTGGCGGATCTCCTCGGGCAGCAACTCGTCGGTCGGCGCATTGGCCAGTTCTACGTGCAGGGCACTAAGTAATTGGCCGGGCAGTTCACTCAGCCAGTTAGCCGGCAGCAGCGATAGCACGCTGCTGCTGAAGGGCGTTCGGGTATCACCCTTGCGCACCAAGGTGTAAGTGGAAAACTCGGTGTGCCGTTCCCAGCGCAGTTCGAAGCCGCCGAAGTCCTGGTAGTAGCAGGAAGACTCAGGCGTTGGTGGCACCACCATATAACGCGCGCACAGGGCCTGCAGATGGCGGTGTTCGGCATCGCCAGCTGCGCCTTCGCGCAGCAGCACTAGATGGGCCAGGTTGCAGGGTGTTTGCAGCACCGGGAAGGGCCGGGTGTGCAGCTCGTTGAACAGTGCCTCGCGGGCCGGGTGAAAGCGCAGAGGCATGGCCAGGCTCGACAGGGACGCGGGGCTGGCGAGAGCGGCGGGCGGCAGGAGATTGGTCATCGGCCTGGATTCCATCGGCGCACAAGGCGCGCTGTTGATTGGAGAAGTAGGCGTTTAAGCGCCGTTATAGCAGGTGAAGACGCTGTCCCCGCGCGGCGCGGCACGCCGCGGGCGCATTATCCACACTGCTGCGGTGCCGCCAAGGCCAGTAAGGGCTGTTTGCGTTGGTAGCGCAGTAGGCGCTCAGTGAGTTCGGCGGGTAAGTCATCGCAAGGGGTAAAGCCTTGGCGTCGATAAAAGTCCAGCAGCTCCGGCGCACAGAACAGCCAGATCGGCCCCTGGCTGTGAGCTCTCAGCTCGCTCAGTAACTGACTGGCAATGCCCTGCTGGCGCTGCTCGCGGGCCACCAGTAGGGCGGTTAACCAGTTGCCGTCGGCGACCGGTTTGAGGCAGCAGGCGGCGATGATGTCTACCTGCTGGGCAACCCACACCTCCTCGCTGCGGCCGACGCGCATCGGTGAACGCTGGCTTTTATAGAACTTATTGGCCAGCGGCAGCAGCTCACTGGCCAGGCGCTGGTAGCGGATCAGCGACATGGCGCGAATCAGACCTGGCGGCGCGGAAATTGCGCGAGGGCGTGGGCGGCGATGTCGGCGAGGTCTTCGCGTTTGACGAACAAGCCGTTGCGGCTCAACTGCGCCAAACCGTGCAGGGTGGCCCAGAGTAATTGGGCTGAGCGCAGCGGGCTTTGCGGACTAGCGCTTTGGTCCTGCAGGCGCTCGAACAGGTGCACGTACTGACGGAAACAGTCTTTGGCTGTGCGCTGAAACTGCAGGGTGCTGGGTGTTTGGTTGGAGGCTGAGTCGGCTTGCCATAGCGCCTGGCCGAACATCAGTTCATAAAGCGCCGGCTGCTCCAGGGCGAAATCCAGATACCCCAACACGGCTTGATGCAGACGTTCGTCCAGGGCCACTTGTTCATTGTCGACGACCTCATGCAGCAGGTCGCTCAGCTCGGCAAAGCCCTGTTCGGCGACCGCCGCGAGCAGCGCCTGCTTGTCGGCAAAGTGATGGTAGGGCGCGGCGCGAGAGACGCCGCTTAGCTCGGCCAGTTTACGCAGGGACAGGGCTTTGACACCGCCTTCGCGGAGCAATTGCAGGCTGCTGGCGAGCAGGCTCTGGCGCAGGTTACCGTGGTGATAAACAGGCGTGCTGACGGTCATGGCGGCGGGTCTTGGGCTGGGCGAGTGAACTTGACAGCGTCAGGATCGCGCCTCTATCTTGACGCCGTCAAGATAATTTCATTCCGCCCGTCCGGGCTCAGCACAGGTTCGTTCGTCATGACCTACAAGAGTTTCAACGTCACCCTTGCCGACCATATTGCCCACGTTCAACTGGCCCGCCCGGACGCCATGAACTCGATGAACGCCGACTTCTGGCTAGAGCTGCCGTTGTGCATGCGCGAGCTGGAAGCCAGCGGCGAGGCGCGAGTGATCGTTATCTCCTCCACCGGTAAGCACTTCTCCGCCGGCATGGACCTGGGCGTGTTTACCAACCCGAAAGCCGTACCCATGGGCGGTGATCCGGGCCGCATGGCGGAAAACCTGCGCCGCGTCGTGATGCAGCTGCAGGCCAGCCTGAGCAGCCTGGAAGAAGTGCGTCTGCCGGTATTGGTGGCGATTCAGGGCGGTTGCATTGGCGGCGCCCTGGATATGGTTTGCGCTGCGGATAGCCGTTATTGCTCGGCCGACGCCTACTTCACCATCAAGGAAACCGAACTGGGCATGACCGCCGACGTCGGCACCCTGCAGCGCCTGCCCAAATTGCTGCCGCAAGGCGTAGTGCGCGAGCTGGCGTTTACCGGGCGCAACTTTAGCGCCGAAGAAGCCAAGGCCCTGGGCTTCGTCAATCAGGTGTTTGCCAGCCACGAAGAGCTACTGGCCGGGGTTATGGCAATTGCCGCGCAGATCGCCAAGCACTCGCCACTGGCCGTCAGCGGCTGCAAGGAAATGCTCAACTTCAGCCGCGACCACAGCGTTGCCGACAGCCTGAAATACATGGCCACTTGGCAGTCGGGGATGTTCCGTCCCAACGACATGATGAAGACCTTCCAGGCCAAGGCGACCAAGACTCAGGCGCAATTCGACGGCCTGTTCCCGGTCAAGGGCTTGTTCGAGCAGTAAGCGCCGCAATGGCCATCGAGTAAATCGCGCGAGTCATGCCGCAGAGGGAGGCGCTCAACGCCGTCTGCGGTTTTAAGTGCAATCGCAACAGCAGCAGGCGCCTTTGTTAGACTGCGGGTCATTGTTGTTTACCCGCGAGCAAAGTCGATGAGCGAACCGATCCGTCTTACCCAGTACAGCCACGGCGCCGGTTGCGGCTGCAAGATTTCGCCCAAGGTGCTGGACGTGATCCTCGCCGGCAGCGGGGCGCAGAACCTTGACCCCAAGCTGTGGGTCGGCAATGCCTCTCGTGACGATGCGGCGGTGTATGCCCTAGATGATGAGCGCGGGGTGGTGTCGACCACCGACTTCTTTATGCCGATTGTCGATGATCCTTATGACTTTGGTCGGATCGCCGCCACCAACGCCATCAGCGATATCTACGCCATGGGCGGCGACCCGCTGATGGCCATCGCCATTCTCGGTTGGCCAATTAATGTGCTGCCGCCCGAGGTCGCGCGCGAAGTCATTCGCGGCGGCCGTGCGGTCTGCGATGCCGCCGGTATTCCGCTGGCGGGAGGTCATTCCATTGATGCGCCAGAGCCGATCTTCGGTCTGGCCGTTACCGGCGTGGTGGAAAAGCGCCATATGAAACGCAACGACAGTGCCACGGTCGGTTGCCGTCTGTACCTGAGCAAGCCGTTGGGCATTGGTATCCTCACCACGGCAGAAAAAAAGGCCAAGTTGCGCCC
The DNA here is from genome assembly GCA_002256055.1 of Pseudomonas sp. PGPPP3. GTDB lineage: Bacteria > Pseudomonadota > Gammaproteobacteria > Pseudomonadales > Pseudomonadaceae > Aquipseudomonas. Next base: position 12,268 of record NKIE01000013.1, read on the forward strand.
CGAAGATGTGGGCCTGGCCTGTGAGTGGATGTGCACCCTGAACAAGCCCGGTAGCCGCTTCGGTAAGCTGGCCGGCGTTACTGCCATGACTGACGTCACCGGCTTCGGTCTGCTTGGCCATCTGGTGGAAATGGCCGATGGCGCGAACCTCACCGCTCAGCTCAACTATGCTGCCGTACCGCGCTTGCCGGGTGTCGATTACTACCTGGCCGAGGGCTGCGTACCGGGTGGCACGTTGCGCAACTTTGACAGCTACGGCGAGAAAATTGGCCCGATCACCGACGCACAACGCGATCTCTTGTGCGACCCGCAAACCAGTGGCGGGTTGTTGGTGGCGGTGACGCCTGAAGGTGAAGCTGCGTTTCTCGCCGTGGCCGCCGAGCTGGGCCTGACCCTGGCTCCGATCGGCCAGTTGGTGGCCCGACAGACTTACGCGGTCGAGGTGAGCTGATGCGCGACAACACCACGAACTACCGCGATCTCTTCCTTAACGATGTACCGATGATGGATGCCCGCGCCCCGGTCGAATACTGCAAAGGTGCCTTCCCTGGTGTGCTCAACCTGCCGCTGATGAACGATGTCGAGCGGCAGAAGGTCGGCACCTGCTACAAGCAACAGGGCCAGGAAGCGGCCATCAAGCTCGGTCATCAACTGGTCAGCGGTACAGTTAAAGCCGAGCGGGTTGCCGCTTGGGCTGCCTTTGCGCGCGCCAATCCTGATGGCTATCTGTATTGCTTTCGCGGTGGCCTGCGCTCGCAGATCACCCAGCAGTGGCTGAAAGAAGAAGCGGGCATTGAGTACCCGCGCGTTATCGGCGGCTACAAGGCCATGCGTACCTTCTTGCTGGAAACTACCGAGCAGGCCGTGGCTCAGTGCGACTTCGTCATCGTCGGAGGTTTGACTGGTACGGGCAAAACCGAGGTGCTGGCGCAGCTGGCCAATAGCCTGGATCTGGAAGGTCACGCCAATCACCGTGGCTCCAGTTTTGGCAAGCGCGCCACGCCGCAGCCGGCGCAGATCGATTTCGAGAACCGCCTGGCCATCGACATTCTGAAAAAGCGTGCAGCCGGCCAGCAGCAGTTTGTGCTGGAGGACGAGAGTCGCATGGTCGGCAGCTGCACCCTGCCGCTGGCGCTGCACCAGGGCATGCAGGACTATCCGCTGATCTGGCTGGAAGACAGCCTGGCAGGGCGCATCGAGCGCATCCTCGGTGATTATGTGATCAACCTGTGCGCCGAATTTTTTACCGTGCATGGCTCAGAGCTGGGTTTTGCTTTGTATGCCGAACGCTTGCAGCAGAGCTTGGGCAATATTCTCAAGCGTCTGGGCGGTGAGCGTCATCAGCGTCTGGCGGCGATCATGCAGGCGGCCCTGGCCGAGCAGGCGTGTGGTGCTGGCGTGGACCTGCACCGTGGCTGGATCGAGGGCCTGCTGGTGGAGTACTACGATCCGATGTACGCCTTTCAGCGCGACAGCAAGAACAAACGCATCGAGTTTTGCGGCGATCAGGCTGCGGTGGTTGAGTACCTGCGCCAGCGGCAGCCGGCTTGATTCAGAGGGATACGACTTTGGTGCAATGGTGGGACATGAGGCGCAAGGGTACAAAGACCACAGCCGAGTCCTGCGTGATTCTGGTGCGAGCGTTTAATCTCATTCCTCCCCCGGAATGTTAAGTAGGGCGACCTTTTGGTCGCCCATTTTTTTGCTTACGATTTACCTTGCAGGACTATGGTCGTATAACCGGTAAGACCATGGTCGAATGGTTGGCAGGCCCCCAGAGGTCTAAAAATCACTCTACGTAAATACAACAACATTAATGCGTCGAGGTAAAAGTCATGAGTGCCGATTCCCTGTATCCCGTGCGCCCTGAGGTGGCTGCCCAGTCGTTGACCGACGAGGCCACCTACAAGGCCATGTACCAGCAGTCGGTGATCAATCCCGACGGCTTCTGGCGCGAGCAAGCCAAACGCCTGGACTGGATGACGCCCTTCACCAAGGTCAAGCAGACCTCGTTCGACGATCACCATGTCGACATCAAATGGTTTGCTGACGGCACCCTGAACGTCTCGGCCAACTGCCTGGACCGTCACCTGGCTGAGCGCGGCGACCAGATCGCTATCATCTGGGAAGGCGACGATCCGGCCGATCACCAGGAAATCACCTACAAGCAGTTGCACGAGCAAGTGTGCAAGTTCGCCAACGCCCTGCGCGGCCAGGACGTACACCGTGGCGACGTGGTGACCATCTATATGCCGATGATTCCGGAAGCGGTCGTGGCCATGCTGGCCTGTACCCGCATCGGCGCCATCCACTCGGTGGTGTTCGGTGGCTTCTCACCGGAAGCCCTGGCCGGACGCATCATCGACTGCCAGTCGAAGGTGGTGATCACCGCTGACGAAGGCGTGCGCGGCGGTAAGAAGACCCCATTGAAGGCCAACGTCGACGACGCCCTGGCCAATCCGGAAACCAGCAGTGTGCAGAAGCTGATCGTGTGTAAGCGCACCGGCGGCGACATCAAGTGGCACCCGCACCGCGACGTCTGGTACGAAGACCTGATGAAAGTGGCCTCCAGCCACTGTGCACCAAAAGAGATGGGTGCCGAAGACCCACTGTTCATTCTTTACACCTCAGGTTCCACCGGTAAGCCCAAGGGCGTGCTGCACACCACCGGTGGCTACCTGTTGTACGCGGCCCTGACCCATGAGCGCGTGTTTGACTACAAGCCGGGCGAAGTCTACTGGTGCACCGCCGACGTCGGCTGGGTCACTGGTCACAGCTACATCGTCTACGGTCCGCTGGCCAACGGCGCCACCACCGTACTGTTTGAAGGTGTGCCGAACTACCCGGACATGACCCGCGTGGCGAAGATCATCGACAAGCACAAGGTCAGCATCCTCTACACCGCCCCGACTGCGATCCGCGCCATGATGGCTCAGGGCAAGGCAGCCATGGAGGGCGCCGATGGCTCCAGCCTCCGTCTGCTCGGTTCGGTCGGCGAGCCGATCAACCCGGAAGCCTGGCACTGGTACTACGAGGAAGTCGGCAAGTCGCGCTGCCCAGTCGTGGATACCTGGTGGCAGACCGAAACCGGCGGCATCATGATCAGCCCGCTGCCGGGTGCCACCGCACTCAAGCCGGGTTCGGCGACCCGTCCGTTCTTCGGCGTGCAGCCAGCGCTGGTGGACAACCTGGGTAACCTGATCGACGGCGCTGCCGAGGGTAACTTGGTGATCATCGATTCGTGGCCAGGTCAGGCGCGCAGCCTGTACGGTGACCACGACCGTTACGTTGATACCTACTTCAAAACCTTCAAAGGCATGTATTTCACCGGTGACGGTGCCCGTCGCGATGAAGACGGTTACTACTGGATCACCGGTCGCGTCGATGACGTGCTCAATGTCTCCGGCCACCGTATGGGCACTGCCGAAATCGAAAGTGCCATGGTTGCTCACCCGAAAGTCGCCGAGGCTGCCGTGGTCGGCATGCCGCACGACATCAAAGGGCAGGGTATCTATGTCTACGTGACCCTGAACAGTGGCGAGGAACCTTCCGAGCAGCTGCGTCAGGAGTTGAAAAATTGGGTCCGCAAGGAGATCGGTCCGATCGCCTCGCCGGACGTGATCCAGTGGGCTCCCGGCTTGCCGAAGACCCGCTCGGGCAAGATCATGCGCCGTATCCTGCGCAAGATCGCGGTTGCCGAATACGATGCACTCGGCGACATATCCACTCTGGCCGATCCTGGTGTGGTGCAGCACTTAGTAGAGACTCACCGCAGCATGCAGGCAGCCTAACAGCCGCCGGTATTAACGCCCCGTCCTGGCCACAAGCCGGGGCGGGGCGTTGTTGTTTGTGCGGCAAATAAGTCCTGGGGGAACGGCAATTAATATCGGCTTTGCCGTGGAGCATCGAGTGCTGTGTCGTTGGGGCGTGGTGGTGGCCTACGGTTACGTTAGGCGGTAACTCGTTGCGCGAAAGCGGGGCGTCAGGGAGCGGTTTGCTCCGAAATACAGCGCATGGAAAATACGCTTAATTGCGCAATGGCTTGATTTAGAGCGGTTTTGAGATTTGCGGCGCAATTATTGCTTTAATCATGGGTTATCTCCTTTCTCCCTCGCTGCATGTTTGCCGGCGCCTGTCAATCCATCCGCTCTGCGGGTCGGGGTCTTCTGTAACTTGTTGTCGCATTGAAGAAATATCGACTTTCAGCCTGTCGCTAGAATGCAGCCCACCCAGCCTGGGCTATTACGCCCATCTAGCGCGCTGCAAAGACAGCGACTCTTTCTACACTGAATGCAGGTATGCGCTGGGACGTTTTGTCTTTCTGTCCAATAGAAGCCAAACACACTCGAAGGAGTCACATGATGAACAAGGCTGCATTGCTTGGCGCCCTGGCGCTGTCCCTGTTGTCCCCCCTGAGCATGGCTGATGATGCCAAGCCATTGCGCATTGGTATCGAAGCGGCATACCCGCCCTTTGCGATGAAAACCCCGGAAGGCGCTATCACTGGTTTTGACTACGACATCGGCAATGCCCTGTGTGCGGAAATGCAGGCCAAGTGCGTGTGGATCGAGCAAGAGTTCGATGGCCTGATCCCGGCACTCAAAGTGCGCAAGTTCGATGCCGTGCTGTCGTCGCTGTCGATCACCCCGGAGCGTCTGAAGTCGGTGGACTTCACCAGCAAGTACTACCACACCCCAGCCAAGCTGGCGATGAAGGCTGGCAGCGTGGTTAATGACCCACTGGTGGACCTCAAGGGCAAGAAAGTCGGCGTGCAGCGCGCCTCGATCTATGACCGCTACGCCACCGAGATGTTTGCCCCGGCCGGTATTGAAGTGGTGCGCTACAGCTCGCAGAACGAGATTTTCCTCGACCTGGCCGCTGGTCGTGTCGATGCCACCCTGGCTGACGTGGTCAATATCGATGACGGCTTCCTGAAGACCGACGCCGGTAAGGGGTTTGCTCTGGTAGGCCCGGACTACAACGACAAGAAGTACTTCGGTGATGGTGCCGGTATTGCTGTGCGCAAGGGCGACAAGGCCACTGCCGAGCGCTTCAATAAAGCCATTGCGGCGATTCGCGCCAATGGCAAGTACCAGGAAGTGCAGAACAAATACTTCCAGTTCAACGTTTACGGCGAGTAAGCGTTTTCCCTGAAAGTGGCACAAGCGGGTTCTGCGCTTTGTGCCACTTTTTCGTTGTGGCGGCGTTGCCTGGCTGGGGTGCGCTGTCTGAGGAGCTGAATCATGCTCAATGGCTACGGCGCAACCATCCTTGATGGTGTCTGGCTCACCTTGCTTGTTTGGGGCCTCCTGCCGACTGTCGCCGGTCAAGTGGCTGGCGCTGCTGGGCGAGGCCTATGCCACGGTGATCCGCGGGATTCCCGATCTGGTGCTGATTCTGCTGATTTTCTACGGTGGCCAGGATCTGGTGAACCGTATCGCACCGCTGCTGGGCTATGAAGACTACATCGACATCAACCCGTTCGTGGCGGGGGGCGGTACTCTGGGCTTCATCTACGGGGCCTATCTGTCCGAGACCTTTCGCGGTGCCTTTATGTCCATCCCTAAGGGGCAGGGCGAGGCCGGCATGGCCTATGGTATGAGCCCGTTGCGGGTGTTTTTCCGCATTCTGGTGCCGCAGATGATCCGTCTGGCGATTCCTGGTTTCACCAACAACTGGCTGGTGCTGATCA
>NKIE01000744.1 GCA_002256055.1 Pseudomonas sp. PGPPP3
GACGAGAAGACCCGTCAGGTTGAGCTAAACGAGCAGGGCCATCAGTACATCGAAGAACTGCTCACCGACGCTGGCTTGCTGGCCGAGGGCGAGAGCCTCTATTCGGCGCACAACCTTGGTCTGCTGACCCACGTGTACTCGGGGTTGCGCGCGCACAAACTGTTCCATCGTAACGTCGAATACATCGTGCAGAAGGATCAAGTCCTGCTGGTCGATGAGCACACCGGCCGTACCATGCCGGGTCGTCGACTGTCCGAAGGCCTACACCAGGCGATCGAAGCCAAAGAAGGGCTGCCGATTCAGGCCGAGAGCCAGACCCTGGCCTCGACCACGTTCCAAAACTACTTCCGTCTGTACAAGAAACTCTCCGGCATGACCGGTACAGCAGACACCGAAGCGTTCGAGTTCCAGCAGATCTACGGCCTGTCCGTGGTTGTGATCCCGACCAACAAAGAGCTGGCGCGTAAAGACTTCAACGACCTGGTCTACCTGACCCAGGAAGAGAAGTACGCGGCGATCATTACCGATATTCAGGAGTCGCTGGCGCAGGGGCGTCCGGTACTGGTTGGTACAGCCACCATCGACAGCTCCGAGTACGTTTCGCAGTTGTTGAACAAGGCCGGTATCGAGCACAAGGTGCTCAACGCCAAGTTCCACGAAAAAGAAGCCGAGATCATCGCTCAGGCCGGACGTCCGGGGGCACTGACCATCGCCACCAACATGGCCGGTCGTGGTACTGACATCCTGCTGGGCGGCAACTGGGAAGTAGAAGTCGCGGCCCTTGAAAATCCAACACCTGAGCAGATTGCGCAAATCAAGAGCGACTGGCAGAAGCGTCACCAGCAGGTCATCGCCTCTGGCGGTCTGCACGTAATTGCTTCCGAGCGCCATGAATCACGCCGTATCGACAACCAGTTGCGTGGTCGCGCCGGTCGTCAGGGCGACCCGGGTTCGAGCCGTTTCTACCTGTCGCTGGAAGACAGTCTGATGCGCATCTTCGCCTCTGACCGGGTGAAGAACTTCATGAAGGCTCTGGGTATGCAGGCCGGCGAAGCCATTGAGCATCGCATGGTCACCAACGCCATCGAAAAAGCCCAGCGCAAGGTTGA
>NKIE01000745.1 GCA_002256055.1 Pseudomonas sp. PGPPP3
AGCAAGTGAATACGTCCGCGACCATCAGCCTCGGTGCGCAGATTGTCTTCCAACTGCAGCGCCGGCTCGCCAAACAGGGCTTCGACGCCCTGCTGCTCCAACGTTGCCAAGCGCCGCAACAGCGCCTGACCGGATGCACCGGTAAACAGCGGTTTATCCTCGCCAAGCATCTCGGGGTGGATCGCCAGGTGATTGAGCAGCGCTTTCAAATCCTTCAGATCGAGCAACAGCAAGCCTTCACGATCCGCCACCTTGAAGGTTGCATACAACGCCGCCTGCTGGCTGTCGCTCAGCTCCAACAGGTTGCCCAACAACAACGGTCCCAACTCACTCAGGGTGGTGCGTAAGGGATGCCCGCTCACGCCATTGACGTCCCACAAGGTCACCGGATAGGCCTGAGGCCGGTGCTGCAGCCAAGGCATGTTGGCAATTCGTTCGGCAATCTTGCCCTGTGGGTTGCCGCTGGCGCCCAAACCACACAGGTCGCCCTTAACGTCGGCGGCAAACACCGCCACGCCGGCGTCACTGAAGGCTTCAGCGAGACGTTGCAAGGTTACGGTCTTGCCCGTGCCAGTAGCCCCGGCGATCAGGCCATGGCGGTTACATAAGCGCAGGGACTGAGCCACCGGCTGCCCTGCCAGATCAGCACCGAGTACAAATGCGACATTTTCAGTCATCTTGCCTTCCCATGGGTTAAAGCTTTACTGGATATATGCCGAGACACACAGCATAGCCGGAGAGCCTGCGCGCCTGAACAGGCCGTATTTCTAACAAACATAACCGCGGTCATTGCCATGAACCTGAAATTTCGCCAGAAGATCTTGCTTGTAGCCTCCCTGGTGGTCGCCGCCGCCTTCTCACTGTTCACCCTGTTCGGCGATTACCAGCAACGCAATGCCATCAGCAGTGACCTGAACAGCTACATGACGGAAATGGGCACTGTCACGGCCAACAACATTGAAAGCTGGTTGTCGGGCCGCATCCTCTTGGTGGAAAGCGCCGCGCAGACCATCGCCAGCAATCCGACGGCAGACGCCGTTAGTCGCCTGCTGGAACAAAACGCCCTGGCCACGACCTTTATCTACCGCTACCAGAGCAACGCCGCC
>NKIE01000746.1 GCA_002256055.1 Pseudomonas sp. PGPPP3
CTCCCCCCCTCTCGATGCACCTGAGTTCGTCAGCGGGGAAGTGGACGGCCCCATATTCTCGCCGGTATACACAAGCATTTTATCAAATTTAACATCTGGGAACTGCTTTTGGTTGACGGCTATTTGCTCCCACAGCAGCGCCTCATACCGCTCACCATAAAAAGTTCGTATATCTTTAATCAGTTGATAGGCCTGCGCCTCATCGCCCTCAACCATTTTCGCTATCGCCAAGCGCACCAGTATCTGCGGGTAAGGCAAATACCCCCTAAATCGCTCAAGCACAGCGACCTCACGATCTAACGACGCACGGCTCAGATCAAAGTTGGCGAAAAATAGCAAGTAACCAAAAGGCTCAAGCAGTGGATCGCGAATTACACGATCAACAAAATCATACTCTTGAGGAGAAACTTCTTGGCGCAAAAAGTACTGCCGATAAGACCATACAAAACGTTCGACTAGAGGGAGATAAATCGCCGAGACCATTACACACCCAAACAATAATACGACAGCAAACACCTTCCCCAACTGCAACCTAACCACCATTACTGACCCACCCAAAGCCCCGACAAGCAGCATGTGCAATACTAGAAAGTGCATCATCCATAACGGAAACTCCAACAATCCATATATCTGCAACGTCAACACAATCAGCAACGGCAACAGGCGACCAACATCTGCAGATGCTCGCCAAAACGCGACAATTGCCAAGGCCAGCAAACTCAGCAACCAGGCAAGTCCAGCCACACCAAGCTCCACCACTAGCTGCATCGGCGAGTTATGCGAATGAACAAAAACGCCGTCCGGGGAAGGCATGCCCCACTCAAGATGCTTCTGGTAGCGACTCACCGCATAGTTACCCACGCCAACACCACTCCAGAGGTGCTCACGAATCAAGGCTATCGTCACTTTCCACTCATCAAGACGCTGGGTGCTGACGGCGCCGCGCGCCATCACATCGCTCTGGCCCAAGCCAGCACCACCGACCCAACCAAGCTTGAGCACAACACCGTAAAACCACTGATCAAAAACGAAGAAAACAGGCTTAAACAACCAGTAAAAAACAAAGGCACTGGCCATAAACCACAACCAGCGACGGACCTCCC
>NKIE01000747.1 GCA_002256055.1 Pseudomonas sp. PGPPP3
ATGCCGAGCAGCTTGCCGCCTTGCAGTTGCAACTGCCGGAGCTGAGCTATGAAGAGTCGGATGCGGTGGAAGTGGTCGACCTGCTGCGCATGGTCGACGAAGGCGCCATCGACCTGACCCTGGTGGACTCCAACGAACTGGCAATGAACCAAGTGTACTTCCCCAACGTCCGCGTTGGCTTTGATCTGGACGAGGCCACCAGCCTGGGCTGGGCGGTGGCGGCCGGCGAAGACCGCAGCCTGCTCGACGAGGTCAACACCTTCCTCGACAAGGCCCAGCAGAACGGCACCCTGCAACGCCTGAAGGAGCGCTATTACGGGCATGTCGACGTACTCGGCTATGTCGGCGCCTACACCTTCGCCAAACATTTACAGGCGCGCCTGCCGCGCTACGAAAAAACCTTCCAAAGCGAAGCCAAGAACCAGGGACTGGACTGGCGCCTGCTGGCCGCCATGGGTTATCAGGAGTCGCTGTGGCAACCGGACGCCACTTCCAAAACCGGTGTGCGCGGCCTGATGATGCTGACCCAAAACACTGCCCAAGCCATGGGCGTGGTCAATCGCTTGGACGCCCGGCAGAGCATTCGTGGTGGTGCCAAATACATCGCTCTGATCAAACAGGACCTGCCGGCCGATATCAGCGAGCCAGACCGCACCTGGTTTGCCCTGGCCGCCTACAACATTGGCATCGCCCACTTGAGCGACGCGCGCAAGCTGGCCAAGGCCGAAGGCCTCAACCCCAACCTGTGGCTGGACGTAAAGAAGATGCTGCCGCGCCTAGGGCAGAAAAAGTGGTACAGCAAGACCCGCTATGGCTATGCCCGCGGCGGCGAGACCGTGCACTTTGTGCAAAACATCCGCCGCTACTACGACATCCTCACCTGGGTAACCCAGCCGCAACTGGAAGACCAACAAGTAGCCGACCGCCAACTGCACGTGCCGGCCATCAACAAGACCCCGCCGAAAGAAACCCTGGCGCCGCTTTAGTCGCCCCCCACCTACCAACCCCTGTGAAAACGTAGCGAGCGAAGATTAGGCAAGGCCAAAACAGGCGAGGACGCGGAGTTTACGAGTTGTAAATGAGCAGTCTGAGCCTGTTT
>NKIE01000748.1 GCA_002256055.1 Pseudomonas sp. PGPPP3
TTACGCTGGAGCTTACCCATGCCTGCGCCCCAAGCGCCTTCTGCTCTGGCAGTACTGCCGGACAACTACAAGGCACTGCTGTATGTGCTGGCGTTGTCTTTCCCTGGGCAGCTGAAGACCGCGCTGGTACGTCACCTGCGTGAGATGGGTGTGCGCGCGTCGGCCGCCCGTGCCTTTGATGCCGCCTCACTGAACGAAATTCTTGAGCCCTTGCAGCGCCTGCAATGGTTGTCCGAAGCAGGCTCCGGGCAGCCGATCTGCCTGTTGCCGGGACGCCGCAATCTGGTGCTGCAGCAGCTCAGTGGCGACAGCAACAAAGATCGCTGGCTCGACCTGTTGCGCAGCAGCTTGGGCGCGCCGCGTGCTGGCTGGGAAGTGCAAACCCAGGAATATCAGTTGCACAGCCTGTGGTTGGCGATCTTGCAGGGCCAAGCCTTCGAGCTGCGGCAGATCCTAGAGCGCCTGGCCAGTTGGAATGTAGAGGCACCGGCCCAGCAGTTGTTCAGTGATGACGCCGGCAAGCAGGTGTTCGCCAGCGTGGGCCAGGAGGTGCAAATCCTCCTGTTGCAAGACTATCTGAACCTACTCAACTGGCGCTTGCAGCCGGCTGCCGAGGTCTATCGGGTGGCCCTGACGCTGTTCAAGCGCGCACCGCAACAGGCCGAGCTGGGTTTGCAGCTGACGTTGCAGGCGTTATGGCGTGGCGATTGGGCGCAGTTCAGTCGCCTGGTTGAGGAGGTCGCCGCGGTACCGGGCGCCTTTATCCGGGGCTATAGCAGCAGTGCCCTGGCGGCCTTGCAGGCGTGGAACGGCATGCGCCGGCCGACGAAAAAACGCAGCCTGGAATTGCCGCCGTTGTTGCATGGCTTCTACTGCCTGGCCCTGCTGGCAGGCGGTGATCCGCAGCACTTCCCAGCACTCAAACAGGCGATTGGGCTGGGCTTGAAGGAACATTACGGGCGCGCTTATCCGGCCCTGTCGATGTTGCTGGAGCAGTTGCAGGGCAGCAGTCAGGGCCTGGATCAGGGGCTGCGCGGTACCCTGGCATTCAACGGCTTCGACGGTCTGCTGCTGGCGCTCGGGGTGTACTGGAGCG
>NKIE01000749.1 GCA_002256055.1 Pseudomonas sp. PGPPP3
GCCCCCCAAGGCATCGGCTTTATCGGCCTGCCCTATATTCGCCAGGCCAAAGCCTTGGCCATTGCCGATGGTGAGTCGCAGCCGATGCTGCCCTCCACCACCCTGATTGCCACCGAGGACTATCCGCTCTCACGTCGCCTGTTCTTGTACAACGCCCCACAAGAGCCCAACCCTTGGGCCCAAGCCCTGGTGAAATTTGCCCACAGCAGTGAAGGCCAAGCGCTGGTGGCCAAGACTGGCTTTGTCGCACAAACCGTTCAGGCCGTGAAGGTAAACCCAAGCCCGAGCATGCCGGCTGAATATCAGCAACTGGCCAATGACGCACGGCGCCTGACCGTCAACTTCCGTTTCCAGGACGGCAGCGCCAGCCTGGATAACAAAGCTCTGCGCGATGTAAACCGCTTGCTCGAGTACCTGCGCAGCGAGGACAAGCTCAGCCACAAAGCCGTACTGGTTGGCTTTGGCGACCCCAAGAGCGACCCAGAACGCGCCCAATTGCTGTCCAAGCTGCGGGCCATGGCTGTGCGCCGGGAACTGTCCAAGTCGCAAGTCTTGTTCGAGGAAATAATCGGCCTCGGCGCCGAATTGCCGGTAGCCAGCAACCAGGCGGATGACGGCCGGATCAAGAATCGTCGGGTCGAGGTCTGGGTTTACTAAGTCCTTCAGCGTTTCGCCGCTGGCCGTCATCACGTACCCTTGGGCATCAAGCGATTACGAGGATGCCTGGGGTGCCAGAGGTCGAGTTGCACTGTATTGAACGCCATGGGCGGGTGCTTTGGCGGGTGATCGCCGGCAAACGGGTACTGACCTTCCACGAAGAGATGGCCGCCCGCGCCTTCGCCGCCCAATTGCACCTGCGCCTGAACTGGCTACAGGCCCAGCGCCAGGCGGAACAGCGCGCAGATTAGGCGATGGCCACAGGGGATTGTGCGTGTTGCTGGGCTTTTGTAGGCGCAGTTTTATCCCGGATCATTCGCGGCTGAAGCCGATCCTACAACGGCAACTTTGCTCAATAACCCACAAATAAAAAGCCGAGGCCCGCAGTTGCGGGCCTCGGCTTTTTTACGCGCAGGTCT
>NKIE01000750.1 GCA_002256055.1 Pseudomonas sp. PGPPP3
GGCGCACCGCAGGTGCGCGACAGCCCACTGCAAAGCATTTCTGGCGGCGAGTTACAGCGCGTGCTGCTAGCCCGTGCGCTGCTGCGCGAACCACAACTGCTGGTGCTCGATGAGCCGGTGCAAGGTGTCGACGTCGCCGGCCAGGCCGAGCTGTACAACCTGATCACTCGCCTGCGCGACCGTTATGGTTGCGGCGTGCTGATGGTCTCCCACGACCTGCACTTGGTGATGAGCACCACCGACCAGGTGATCTGCCTGAACCGCCATGTCTGCTGTTCCGGTCACCCGGAGCAGGTCAGTAACGACCCGGTGTTCGTCGAGATGTTCGGTGAAGATGCCAAGAGCCTGGCCATCTATCACCACCGCCACGACCACGCCCACGACCTGCACGGCGCGGTGGTCAGCCAACCCGGCCTGACGATTCACGGCCAAGCCCATATTCACGGTCCAGGGTGCAAACACTGATGCCCGATTTTCTCCTTAATGCCCTGCTTGCCGGCTTGGCCCTAGCTCTGGTGGCAGGCCCACTGGGCTCCTTCGTGGTCTGGCGGCGGATGGCCTATTTCGGCGACACCCTGGCCCATGCCGCCTTGCTTGGGGTGGCGGTTGGCCTGTTGCTCGACGTCAGCCCGACCCTGGCGGTAACCGTCGGTTGCGTGTTGCTGGCGGTGCTGCTGGTCACCCTGCAACAACGCCAGCCCCTGGCGGCCGACACCCTGCTGGGGATTCTCGCCCCCAGCACCCTGTCGCTGGGTCTGGTGGTGCTGAGCTTCAACCGCGAAGTGCGCATCGACCTGCTCGGCTACCTATTTGGCGACCTGCTAGCCGTCGGCCCCAGCGACCTGCTGTGGATCGTCGCCGGCAGCACCCTGGTGCTGGCCTGCCTGCTGACCCTGTGGCGGCAGCTGCTGGCAGTCACCGTGCATGAAGAACTGGCCCAGGTCGAAGGCCTGCCGGTGGCCGGCCTGCGCTTGGCCCTGGTGTTGCTGATCGCCCTGGTGATTGCCGTGGCGATGAAGATCGTCGGCGTGCTGCTGATCACCTCGCTGCTGATCATTCCCGCCGCCGCCGCCCA
>NKIE01000751.1 GCA_002256055.1 Pseudomonas sp. PGPPP3
CCTGGCCGGGCTGTTCTCCAGTTTCTACGAGCACTGCCCGATCCTCAGCGCCGAAGACCAAGCCACCCAGCAAAGCCGCCTGCGCCTGGCCGCCCTGAGTGGTCGCACCCTCAAGCAGGGTCTGGAGCTGCTGGGGCTGCACACCCTGGAGCGCATGTAAGGTGGCAGCCAAGAAAAAGCCGGCACCCAAACGCGGCGCCAGCCGCTACCAGGCACCGCCGCGCAAGCCGGTGCCAGGCTGGGTATGGCTGACGTGCGGCCTGCTGATCGGCGCCTTCGTGGTGTTTTTGCTGCAACTCGAACCGGGCCGCGATGAAGTCAAACGCATCAAGGACGAGAAGCCGCGCCAGACCAGCAGCCAAGCCAACAAGCCAACGCCCAACGCCCAACCGGTGGCCCCGGCCAAGCCGAAGTACGACTTCTACACCCTGCTGCCGGAATCCGAGGTGATCGTGCCGCCGGATGCCATGACGCAACCACCGGCCGCTGCCATGACCCCGGAGCAACTGGCCAAGGCCGATGCCGCTCGCGCCGAGGCCGCGCTCAACGGCCAGGTGCCACCGGCATTGCCGACTGCCAGCACCACGCCACCCACCAGCACGCCAACCCCGCCACCGAGCGAGGCCAAAGCACCACTAACCACGCAGTTCTTCCTGCAAGCGGGTTCGTTCCGTAAACAGGCGGATGCCGACAAGGTGCGCGCACAAATCATCCTGCTCGGACAAAGCGTGCAAGTTGAATCCGGCACGGTGCGTGAAGAAATCTGGTACCGCGTGCTCGTCGGCCCCTTCGCCAGCCGTGAACAGCTCGGCGCCGCGCAGAAGCAACTGGCCGCCAGCGGCTTCGGTAATCTGTTGTTACAGCAGCGCCAAAGCCGCTAAAACCAAGCATTGCCGACCTGCCAGCCCCCTCTGGCAGACCGGCAAAACCGATTCACGCTTGAAGCCGGCCACCCCCGTCCCCATATCTGCTGGCATCAGGGCATTTCGCCCAACAGCGTGGAGACGCCTCTCTTGACCACCATCGTTTCAGTGCGCCGCAACGGCAAAGTCGTCATGGGCGGCGACGGCCAGG
>NKIE01000752.1 GCA_002256055.1 Pseudomonas sp. PGPPP3
AACCACTTCCCCGGCGTCAAGGCGATCATCTGCCTGACCGAAAGTGGCTACACCCCGCTGATCATGTCGCGCATCCGCTCCTCGATGCCGATCTTCGCCTTCTCCCCGCACCGCGAAACCCAGGCCCGCGTGGCCCTGTTCCGTGGCGTGCAGACGGTACCATTCGACGCAGCAGCCCTGCCGGCCAACAAGGTCAGCCAGGCTGCTATCGACGAACTGCTCAAGCTCGGCGTTGTGCAGCAAGGCGACTGGGTGATCCTGACCAAGGGCGACAGCTACCACACCATCGGTGGCACCAACACCATGAAGATCCTCCACGTCGGCGACGTCATGGTTTAAGCCTGCGGGTTAACGCAAAAGGCCGCTCATTGAGCGGCCTTTTTGTTGGGCCATGAAACGCTTAAAGGAACTTGGAAAAATCCGGCTGACGCCGTTGCATAAAGGCCGACAGGGCTTCGATGGCCTCCGGCGAGCGCAGGCGCTGGCCGAACAGCTCGCCTTCGGCAGTGATCACCTGGCGCAACTCTTCGCGCCCCGGAGCCTGCATCAGTTGTTTGCTCACCGCCACCGCCGAGGGTGCCAGTTGCTGGAAACGCCGGGCCATGGCTTCGGCTTTTTCCAGGGTGGTCACGCCATCCTCGAGCACGCCATTAGCAATGCCCCAACTAGTGGCCTGTTCGCCCGTGAAGGCCTCGCCCAGCAGCAACAGTTCGGCCGCTTTGGCGTGCCCGAGCAAGCGCGGAAGGATCAAGCTGGAGCCGAATTCAGGGCACAGGCCGAGACTGACAAAAGGCATCTTCAACTTGGCGCAGCGACTGACGTAGACCAGATCGCAATGCAGCAACAGGGTGGTACCAATCCCCACGGCGGCACCCGCTACGGCAGCGACAATCGGCTTTTTCAGCTCGAACAGCGCACGCATGAAATGGAACACCGGGCTATCCAGGCTGGTGGGCGGCGCCTGGAGAAAATCCGCCACATCGTTACCGCTGGTAAAGCACTCGGCACCACCGGTAATCAGCACCGCGCGCACCTCGGTATCGTCCTGCGCCCGCCGCGCCGCCTCGACGA
>NKIE01000753.1 GCA_002256055.1 Pseudomonas sp. PGPPP3
CTCCGCCCTGGTCGGCACCCTGAGCGTCAGCGTGCTGCTGCCTTGGTTCTGGCAGACGCCGACCCTGGTGGACGGTTTACTGATGGCGACCCTTGGTGCCACCGCCATGACCGGGCACATGCTGCTGACCCATGCCTACCGCTTTGGTAGCGCCGCCAGCCTGGCGCCGTTCACCTATGTGCAGATCGTCACCGCGACCGTGCTGGGCATGCTGTTCTTCGACCACACGCCGGATCTCTGGGCGATTCTCGGTATGGCGGTGATCATCCTCAGTGGCGTTGCCTTGGCCTGGAGCCAGCACCGTGCGACGGCCAGCGGCTAGCGAGAGCCGGTTGGCCGGCCTGCTGCGGATGCTTGCAGGCGCATTTCCGGTGTTGGCGTAAGAGTTGCTATGTGCACCTCATCACTCAATGATGGGGCGCCGTATGAACAAGCATCTGCTGCTGTTGGTCCTGTTGGGCGTTGCACCATTGGCCTATGGGGCCAGTGATGAGGCGATTAATACCGCCTGGGTCGTGCTCGCCAGTGCCTTGGTGTTCTTTATGCAGGCGGGTTTCGCCCTGCTGGAGAGCGGCATGTCGCGGGCCAAGAATGCCGTCAACGTGATGATGAAAAACTTCATGGATGGCTGCGTCGGCAGCATCATGTTCTGGCTGGTGGGCTTTGGCCTGATGTTTGGCGCCAACCTTACTGGCTGGTACGGCATGAGCCATTTTGCGCCCTACAGCGGCGAGCCCTGGGACTTCACCTTCCTGCTGTTTCAAATGATGTTCGCGGCCACGGCAGCGACCATCGCCAGCGGCGCCATGGCCGAGCGCACCCGTTACGGCGCATACCTGATTGGTGCGTTACTGATCTGCGGTTTTATTTATCCGGTCTTCGGCAGTTGGGCCTGGGGTGGCGCTTATGGCGGCCAGGGCTGGTTGGCGAAACTCGGGTTTATCGACTTTGCCGGCTCCACGGTGTTGCATGGTGTGGGGGCCTGGTGTGCATTGGCGGGCATTTTGGTGCTGGGCCCGCGGCTGGGTCGCTTTGCTCCGGATGGTACGCCGAGTTCGGTCCCGGGGCA
>NKIE01000754.1 GCA_002256055.1 Pseudomonas sp. PGPPP3
CACCGTCGTAATCGACCACAAACAACTTGTCTGTATGCCCTGGCAGCTCCTTCAAGCGCCGCAGGTAACGCAATACCACTTCAAGACTGACATCCTCACGAATGGTCACCATCTCGAAGTCCATCAGGGCACCAACCTGATCCTCTTCATAGGACAGCGCCGAGCGCACACGGTCGCGCTGCTGGCCATCTAGGGTTTCCATCAGCTCATGGACAACATCGCGAGGCAGCTCGGGCGCCAGATCCGCCAATTCGTCAGCGTCCATCTCCTTGGCTGCCGCCAGCAACTCGTGATCATCCATATCGGCGATCAGGGTTTCGCGCACCGCATCGGAAACTTCAAGAAGGATGTCGCCATCGCGCTCAACCTTGACCAGCTGCCAGACAGCCAGTCGGTCGCGCAGCGGCAAGGCCTCAAGGATATGCGCGACGTCAGCGGAGTGCAGATCGTCTAGCTTGCGCTGGAGTTCGGCGAGGTTTTGCCGATGCACCAAGCTCTCGACCCGGTCATGGTGCTGACCTTCCTGACGGTGCGTCAGGTCTTCGATCAGCCGGTGGCGATGCAGCAGCTCAACCACCTGAGTTAGGCGATCCTGCAGGCTTTCTTGCGGCTTTTTTGCTTCTACTTCAGTCATAGCGCACTCCACCCCCAGCGGCGAGGCGCGCCAAAGAGGGTTCAATCAGTCAATACGCGATTGTGCAATCGAGGTTCTGAGTAACTACTGGGTAAGTCCATGGTGGCAATCCACAAGCCCCGACGGGGCTGACCGGGCAATCATAACACCGCTCTAGCGCCCTGCACGTGACAAATCACGGAGAGAACAAGCACAAATCCCAGAACCTCAACCGCGCCGCAAGATTGCAATTTGGACGCCAGCACTCCTG
Source organism: Pseudomonas sp. PGPPP3 (assembly GCA_002256055.1). Lineage (GTDB taxonomy): Bacteria > Pseudomonadota > Gammaproteobacteria > Pseudomonadales > Pseudomonadaceae > Aquipseudomonas. Next base: position 885 of record NKIE01000754.1, read on the forward strand.
ACCAAGGCACCTACTGGCCCGCACCAACAGAGCGTCTAAGCTGACAATAACGTCAAGGAGGACGCCCCATGAATACCCTGCTTCGATCAACGCTATGCGCACTGCTGCTCCAGCCCTGCACAACCGCCCTCGCCGCCACAGTACACCGCTGCGAAGAGGCGAACGGGCACGTGACCTTCACCC
>NKIE01000755.1 GCA_002256055.1 Pseudomonas sp. PGPPP3
CTGGACCAGGGCGACTAGCTCCGATGGCGCGCAGCCAGACTTACTGTCTTCAGCGCTGACATTCACCTGCAAACAGATGTTCAGGGGCGGCAAGCTGCTCGGGCGTTGCTCGGACAGACGTTGGGCAATCTTCAAGCGGTCTACCGAGTGCACCCAAGCAAAATGCTCGGCAATCGGTTTGGTCTTGTTCGATTGAATGGGGCCGATAAAGTGCCAGATCAAGGGCAGGTCGCTTAGCTCGGCTTGTTTATCCAGGGCTTCCTGCAGGTAGTTTTCGCCGAAGTCGCGCACGCCCGCGGCAAAGGCTTCGCGCACCGCGGCAGCCGGTTTGGTCTTGCTCACTGCAAGCAGGCCAATGCCGTCTAAATCGCGCCCCGAGGCTTGCGCCGCCTCACGGATCCGCTCACCGACCTTTGCAATATTCTCTGCTATCGTGGACATTACTCACGCTCTATCGCCCGCCCGTCTGGGGTCTGCGGCATTCTACCTGCTTGCTTGTCATTAGGGAGTCCCATGGATATTACCGAGCTGCTTGCCTTCAGCGCCAAGCAAGGCGCTTCAGACCTGCACCTCTCGGCGGGCCTGCCGCCGATGATTCGTGTCGATGGCGATGTACGCCGGATCAACCTGCCTGCCCTTGATCAACGACAAGCAGCGTAAGGATTTCGAGGAGTTCCTGGAGACCGACTTTTCCTTTGAAGTGCCCGGCGTAGCGCGTTTCCGGGTCAACGCCTTCAACCAAAACCGCGGTGCCGGTGCGGTGTTCCGGACCATTCCGTCGAAAGTCTTGTCGATGGAAGATTTGGGCATGGGCGAAATCTTCAAGAAGATTTCCGACGTGCCTCGCGGCTTGGTGCTGGTGACCGGGCCGACCGGTTCGGGCAAGTCGACCACCCTGGCGGCCATGCTCGACTACATCAATAGCAACAAATATCACCACATTCTCACCGTGGAAGACCCGATCGAATTCGTTCACGAATCGAAAAAGTGCCTGATCAACCAGCGTGAAGTGCACCGCGACACCCTCGGCTTCTCCGAGGCCCTGCGCTCGGCCTTGCGGGAAG
>NKIE01000756.1 GCA_002256055.1 Pseudomonas sp. PGPPP3
CATAAACGGCGACGGATAGTGGGCTTTCAGCCAAGCCGTCTGATAAGACACCAAACCATAGGCGGCGGAGTGGGATTTGTTGAAGCCATAACCGGCGAACTTTTCCACCAGATCGAAGATGTTGCCCGCCAGATCCGCATCGATGTTATTGCTGGCGCAACCCTCAATAAAGCCGCCGCGCTGCTTGGCCATCTCTTCGGGCTTTTTCTTACCCATGGCGCGGCGCAGCATGTCCGCCTCACCGAGGGTGTAACCGGCCATAACCTGGGCAATCTGCATCACCTGTTCCTGATACAGGATGATGCCGTAAGTCGGCAGCAGCACCGGCTTGAGGCCGTCGTACTGGTAATCCGGGTGCGGGTACGCCAGCTCGGCACGGCCGTGCTTACGGTTGATAAAGTCGTCCACCATGCCCGATTGCAGCGGCCCCGGACGGAACAGTGCCACCAGAGCGATCAGGTCTTCCAGGCAGTCGGGCTTGAGCTTCTTGATCAGCTCCTTCATGCCCCGTGATTCGAGCTGGAATACCGCGGTGGTTTCGGCTTTTTGCAGCAACTGGTAAGTCGGCTTGTCATCCAGCGGGATGAAATCGATATTCAGCGGCGGTTCATCGACCTTGGCGCGATCGCGATTGATGGTCTTCAGCGCCCAATCGATGATGGTCAGGGTGCGCAGGCCGAGGAAGTCGAACTTCACCAGACCGGCAGCCTCCACGTCGTCCTTGTCGAACTGGGTTACCAGACCACCACCCTCGTCATCGCAATAGATGGCCGAAAAGTCGGTGAGTTTGGTCGGTGCGATCACCACACCACCGGCGTGCTTACCGACGTTACGGGTAACGCCTTCGAGCTTGCGAGCCATCTCCCAGATCTCGGCGGCTTCCTCGTCGATCTTGAGAAAGTCCCGGAGGATTTCTTCCTGCTCGAACGCTTTCTCCAGGGTCATGCCGACTTCAAACGGGATCATCTTCGACAGGCGATCCGCCAGGCCGTAGGACTTGCCCTGCACCCGCGCCACGTCGCGCACTACGGCCTTGGCGGCCATGGTACCGAAGGTGATGATCT
>NKIE01000757.1 GCA_002256055.1 Pseudomonas sp. PGPPP3
TGTTGGGCATGGCCAGGGACGGCAGTTTGTTCGAGCCGAGCATGCGGTCGACCAGATTACGCAGGCGGTCGGCCTCTTCGATGATGACGTTGGTGTAGTCCTTGAGGTCTTCGCTGGGCAGTTCGCGGGCCAGCAGTTGTGCGGCACCACGGATACCGCCGAGGGGGTTCTTGATCTCATGGGCCAAGCCGCGCACCAGCATCTTGGTGGTTTCTTGCTTGGACAGTTGGGCTTCTTCCTTGGTGATGCGCAGCAGACGGTCGCGTGGGTGCACTTCCAGCAGCAGCAGCGTAGTGCTGCGATTGAGGATCGGCGTCACGGCATAGTCGACAGTCAGGGTCTGGCCGGTCAGTGCGGTGAGCAGGGCTTCGCGTTTGGTGAACGGATGGGCATGCTCGACCGCGTGGCGCAGAGCGCTGAGGGCTTCCGGCGACTCGCTGAACAACTCGCTGATGAATTGACCGTGGCTGCGTTGGCCGCTGACAGCCAGGAGCATTTCCGCCGCCGGATTCATGTACTCAAGGCGCAGGTTGGCATTGAGCAGAATGGTCGCGGTGGTGAGGTTGTCCAGCAGTAGGCGGTGCAGTGCGTCGTCGATGGTCATTTTGGGCATCCCAGGTCTGGGGCTGAAAATGCAAGAAGCAAACCAAAGCCCCGAAACGACGCGATAAAAACACCGGGATGAGCTGGGCGGTCGCTTTCGGCGCAATTGAGATGAATTGTGCGAACCAAAATGGGGACTTTAGCAGCCGCAGGAGATTTCTCGCGCACCATAAAGGTGCGCTGTGTGCTCGGCTAGATAAAGGGTACGTAAGGGATGTCGCGCGGTTTGATCGGTTTGTCCTTCAGGGGGCACTCGGGGCGCACGCCGTAGTCTTTCAATTTGCACGGCCGTGCATTGCGCTTTTGCTCTAGCGAGGTCAGCCGAACATGCAGCGGCTGGCTGGGGGTGCGTTCGAGCGTGCGGCCCTCGGCATCGAGGATTTCCACTGCCAGTTGGTGGGTGCCGCGAGCCAAGCCCTGCAGGGGAAATACCGGGCTGCGGGCGGGCTCGCCGGCC
>NKIE01000758.1 GCA_002256055.1 Pseudomonas sp. PGPPP3
GTTCGAATCTGATTGGCGGTGCCACCATGACCACAACCCCAGCAAGCTCCGACCCTCTCGCCGAAGTCTATGACCTGGCTGTCATTGGCGGTGGCATCAATGGCGCGGGGATCGCCGCCGACGCCGCTGGCCGCGGCCTGTCGGGGGTCCTTTGCGAAAAGGACGACCTGGCCCAGCACACCTCCTCGGCCAGCAGCAAACTGATCCACGGCGGCCTGCGCTACCTCGAACACTATGAATTCCGTCTGGTACGCGAAGCCCTGGCCGAGCGCGAAGTGCTGCTGGCCAAGGCACCGCACATCGTCAAACCGCTGCGCTTTGTCCTGCCGCACCGTCCGCACCTGCGCCCGGCGTGGATGATTCGCGCCGGCCTGTTCCTCTACGACCACCTCGGCAAGCGGGAAAAACTACCCGGCTCGCGCAGCCTGCGCTTCGGTGCCGGCAGCCCGCTGAAGGCCGAGATCAGCCGCGGTTTCGAATACTCCGACTGCTGGGTCGACGACGCCCGCCTGGTGGTGCTCAATGCCATGACCGTGCGCGAACATGGCGGCCATGTGCACACCCGCACCCGCTGCGTCAACGCGCGGCGCAGTAAAGGCTTGTGGCACCTGCATCTGGAGCGCAACGACGGCAGCCGCTACTCGATCCGCGCCCGCGCCCTGGTGAATGCCGCCGGCCCGTGGGTGGCGCGTTTTATCCAGGACGACCTCAAGCAGCAGTCGCCCTACGGCATCCGTCTGATCCAGGGAAGCCATCTCGTCGTGCAGCGCCTGTTCGACGGCGAGCAGGCGTACATCCTGCAGAACGAGGATGGCCGCATCGTCTTCGCTATTCCTTATCTGGAACGTTTCACCCTGATCGGCACCACCGACCGCGAATACCAGGGCGACCCGGCCCAGGTGAAAATCACCGACCCGGAAATCGACTACCTGCTTGAAGTGGTCAATGCCCACTTCAAGCAGCAGATCACCCGCAGCGACATCCTGCACACCTACGCCGGCGTGCGCCCGCTGTGCGATGACGAGTCGGATCAGCCATCGGCCATCCCCCGCGCC
>NKIE01000759.1 GCA_002256055.1 Pseudomonas sp. PGPPP3
CAGCGATTGATCCACTTCGAGCACCTCAAGGCTTGAATAAATGGCGGCCATCACCACCTGTGAATTGCGGGCTTACGCGGGTTGTACGCCTTGCCCTTGCGGTGATTTTCTCAGGCAGTGCCGCGGATACCTTGCTGGTCAACCCTCCAGCACACACACCAACTGAAAGCGCTGCTTGTGGCAGGAACCTTATGTCTACACAGCTTCGCTGGTAAGCAACTTTGTCCTGCATGCTAAACGGGGTGAGCAGTGGCGCATATGATACTCGGTAGATCCATAGCATCGCGCGAGGGAGCGAGGCCTGTTGGTTGATCCCACTGCATCCGTAAACTTCTGCTGAAAGATCGGTCGCTATGGAGAAACGTACAGAGCAGTCGAGTGAAAATTTACATGCGAGTCACCGCCATCGACGATGAGCGCTCTCTGGGAGGCCCAGCAACCGCTTGGGGCGTTTTAGATGGTTACGACAGGCCGCTATTGGCCGGTTGCGGCCGATGTCGTTAAGCCAGACGCGGCCAGAAGTGGACTGTTGTAACTCGATAAGTCTGTACTCCTTAGCGAAGGAGGGATGGTTTACGAATCGAGATTCCGATCTTTTTATTCAGCAGACCGACAGCAGCCCCCCCACGGAGGTATTCCGCTCGCATCCCGGACTACCTCCTCAGGGCAATAGTACCGAACACTCATGCCCCCTAACCTGCAGATGCTGCATTAGGCACTTGCAGGTTGAGGTGGGCTCAGCCCGTAAGCCTTGTGCAGCACTTCATCACGGTTATTTGCCCCAGCAGTTTTTAGCTTACTGCGGGGCATTTTTTTGGGGCTTGCAATGATCCAGACCCGCGACGTACGCCAGTTGATCCTGCAGCACCCGCTGTTCAACTTGTTCGCCAAGGATGCCCAGGAGCGCCTGCTCAGCGAGGCGCAACAGCGCCATGCACCGGCCAGCAGCTTGCTGCTGCAACAAGGTCAGCCAGCGGAACGTTTTTTTCTGGTGCTCAGTGGGCGGGTCAAGCTGTTCCGCATTTCTGCCGACGGCCAGGAAAAGGTGGTGGAG
>NKIE01000014.1:0-12828 GCA_002256055.1 Pseudomonas sp. PGPPP3
GAAAGGCTTTGCAGTGGGCTGTCGAGCACCTGCGGTGCGCCAACCTCTTCCAGCGCCTCTAGGGCGCGCGGGCGGTCGACACCGGGCACCAGGCGCAGAAAGCGCAGCACCGAGAGCGGCAGGGTGGCATCCACCTGAAGCTTCTGCGGCATATAGCCGATGCGCAGTTTCGGCTTACGCCACACGGTGCCGCTGTCGGGCTTGAGCAGGCCGAGCACGGCGCGCACCAGGGTGGTTTTACCGGCGCCATTGGGGCCGATCAGGGTGACGATCTCGCCAGGCTTCACGCTCAACTGCACATCCTGCAGCACCGCCTGGCCGCCGAAGCCGACGCGAATATCCTGCAGACGAATCAGCGCGTTGCTCATGCCGCCACCTGGCAGCTGGCGCACAGGCCGACGATTTCCACGGTCTGGCTTTCGACGCTGAAACCGACGCTGGCGGCGCTGTGCACAATGGCGGCGCTGATATCGTCCTGAGCCAGTTCAATCGCGGCGTGGCACTGCCGGCAGATGAGGAACTGGCCCTGGTGCGGCTGCTCCGGATGGCTGCAGCCGACAAAGGCGTTGAGTGAGGCGATGCGATGTACCAGGCCGTTTTCGAGGAGAAAATCCAGCGCCCGATAGACGGTCGGTGGTGCGGCGCGGCGGCCGTCGGTCTCGCTCAGCACGGCCAGGATGTCATAGGCGCCCAGCGGCTTGTGGCTGTGCCAGACCAGCTCCAGCACGCGCCGGCGCAGGGCGGTCAGGCGCACGCCTTGCAGCGCGCAGAGTGCGTCGGCATCGGCCAGGGCGCTGCTGACGCACTGGCTGTGGTCGTGGGGCAGGCAGGCCAGCGAGGCCTTGGCGGTGAAGGGCGTGAGCATGGGCGGCGACGTCCGGGAAAAGAGACGTTATTCTATAACTCTTTGTTCCCCGATAAACCCCCTTTCTGCGCAGGTGTTGCCCGTGTCACGTGTTCTGCTTGGCTTGTTGCTCTGTTTAACCCTGGTGGGTGCCCACGCTGAAGTGCGCGTGCTAACCAGCATCAAGCCGCTGCAGCTGATTGCCGCTGCGGTGCAGGACGGTGTCGGCGCGCCTGAAGTGCTGCTGCCGCCCGGCGCCTCGCCGCACAACTTCGCCCTGCGCCCCTCGGATGTGCGGCGGGTGCAGGAGGTTGAGTTGCTGTACTGGATCGGCCCGGACATGGAGAGCTTTCTGCCACGGGTACTGAGCAATCGCAGCTTGCCGAATGTGCCGGTGCAAAACCTGCCTGGCTTGCATTTACGCCATTTTGGCGAAGAGCACGGGGCCGAGTCTGAACATGACGGCCACGATGAGCATGGCCATGACGGCGCCGATGCTGATGCCGAGCACGACCATGCCCACCGCCCGGGCAGTCTGGATGCCCACCTGTGGCTGCTGCCGGCCAATGCGCGGGTGATCGCCACGCGCATGGCCGCCGACCTGAGCGCCGCCGACCCAGCCAACGCCGCGCGCTACCAGGCCAATGTGCAGGCGTTCAGCCAGCGCCTGACAGCCCTCGATCAACGCCTCAAGGCGCGCCTGGCGGGCGTGCAGGGCCAGGCGTATTTCGTCTTCCATGAAGCCTTCGACTACTTCGAGGCCGCCTATGGCCTTAAACATGCCGGCGTGTTCAGCGTCGCCAGCGAAGTGCAGCCCGGCGCCCGCCATGTGGCGCAGATGCGCGAGCGCCTGCAGGCCGCCGGGCCGACCTGCGTATTCAGCGAACCGCCACTGCGCCCCCGCTTGGCGCAAACCCTCAGCGCCGGCTTGCCGGTGACGCTGGCCGAGCTGGATGCCCTGGGCAGTGCTGTGTCGGTGGGTACGCAAGGCTACGAGCAGTTGCTGGAAAACCTGGCCGGCAGCCTGGCGGGATGTCTCGATGCGTTGTGAGTGACCTTACAGCGCCAGCGCCAGCGGCAACGGCAACGGCAGGTGGACCTGCTGCCGCTGCAGCAGGCGCTGGCGGAATTCGTCCGGGTCCTTGACCTGCACGCCCAGCGCCGTCGGCTGGCGCGCGGCGATCAGGCGTGACAGCCAGAAGCGCAGACAAGCGATGCGTAGCATGCATGGCCATAGTTCGGCTTCTGCCGGATGGAAGGGCCGCAGGCTGGCGTAGGCCGCCAGCAGCGCGCGGGCGCGGCTGAGGTCGAGGCTGCCGCTGGCGGTTGAACACCAGTCGTTGAGGGTGATGGCGACGTCGTAGAGCATCGGCCCGGAACAGGCGTTGTAGAAGTCGATCACCCCGCTCAGGTGCGGGCCGTCGAACAGGACGTTGTCGCGGAACAGGTCGGCGTGCAGGTTGGCCCGTGGCAGGGCAAGGACCGCGGCTTGCGCCTGGGCAACCTCTGCCAGGCTGGCGCGCAATAGCTCCAGCGCCTCGCCGTCCAACTGCAAGGCCTGCAAGGGACCTTCGCTGAGCATCCAGTCGAGGCCACGGTCGCTGCGTCGTTCGAGCGGTTGTGCCTGGGTGCAGAGGTGCATGCGCGCCAGCCAGCTACCGACTTCGGCGCAGTGGTGGGCGTTTGGCTGATCAATATGCTTGCCGGCCAGGCGCGGCTGCAGCAGCGCCGGTTTGTCCGCCAGTTCGCGCAGGCATTCCCCGCTGCGGGTGGCAAGGCCGTAGGGCACCGGCAAGCCGGCGGCGTGCAGGCGTTGCAGCAGCTCGACAACAAACGGCAGGTCGGCGCGTTGGCCGCGTTCCACCAGGGTCAGCACATACTCACCAGCCTCCAGGCTGACGAAGAAGTTGCTGTTCTCGGTGCCCGCGGCGATACCCTGGAAGTCCAACAGGCGGCCGAGCCCGTAGGGGGCGACGAAGGCCTCCAGTTCCGCGCGCTCAAGCAGGGTAAACACCGACATGGCGGGCGGTCCTTACCAGCTGAAGATTTCCCAGGAGGGAATCAGCATGTCTGGTTGGTCGGAGCGGATAAAGTTGCCTTCGCTGCCGTCAGCACGCACCAGAAAGTACGGCTTGCCGTTCTTCGGGGTGATCTTGATGGCATACAGGAAACCATTCTGACGGTACTCCTGGATGGTCTTGTCGCCGTCCTGGCGGATGGTTACCTCCGGGTCGGCCGCCGGGGCGTCTTCGGCAGCGATGGCATACAGCGGGCTGATGGCCAGCAGGCTGGTGAGCAAGAGGCGGTTGAGTACGCGCATGGTAACCTTGTCCCTTTGTCGTCAATGGTCGGTTAAGTCTAACTCCGACCCTCAGGAAAAGGTTGATCCTGCGCATGTCTAACGCCCCTCTGGTTCTGGTGGACGGTTCTTCGTACCTGTACCGCGCCTTTCACGCCATGCCACCGCTGACCACGTCCAAGGGCTTGCCCTCCGGGGCGGTGAAGGGCGTGCTGAACATGCTCAAGAGCCTGCGCAAGCAGTACCCGGACAGCCCTTTCGCGGTGGTTTTCGATGCCAAGGGGCCGACCTTTCGCGATGAGCTGTTTGCCGAGTACAAATCCCATCGCCCGCCGATGCCGGATGAATTGCGCGTGCAGATCGAGCCGCTGCACGCCAGCGTGCGTGCCCTCGGCTACCCGTTGCTGTGCATTGAGGGCGTGGAGGCCGATGACGTGATCGGCACCCTGGCCCGGCAAAGTGCGGGCGAAGGGCGGCCGGTGGTGATTTCCACCGGTGATAAGGACATGGCCCAGTTGGTCTGCCCGCTGGTGACCCTGGTCAACACCATGACCGGCAGCGTCTATGACATCGAGGGGGTGAAGACCAAATTCGGCGTCGGCCCCGAGCTGATCATCGATTACTTGGCCCTGATGGGCGACAAGGCTGACAACATTCCTGGCGTGGCCGGGGTTGGCGAGAAGACTGCCCTGGGCCTGTTGGTCGGTGTCGGCGGCGGCCTGGATGTGCTCTACGCCAACCTCGACAAAGTGCCCGAACTGCCGATCCGTGGGGCCAAAACCTTGCCGGCCAAGCTGTTGGAACAGCGCGAGATGGCCTACCTGTCCTACGAGCTGGCGACCATCAAACTCGACGTGCCGTTGGCGGTGCAGATCGACGACCTGCACATGGGTGCCGTGGATGTGCCGGCGCTGATCGAGGTGTATCGCGAGCTGGAGTTCAAGAGCTGGGTCGATCAGCTGCAGCGCAGTGCGCCGGCACCGGTGAAGGCGCCCGTGGCGGTGCCGGATAGCGGTTTGTTCGATCTGCAAGCCTCGGCCAGTGCGCCGCAGGTTGTTGCGCCTGCAGTTGCTGGGCTGCCGGCGGTGGATGCCGAGGTCGCTGAACCTGAGCCTGTAGCGCCGGCCCGCAGCGAGCACTACGAAACCATTTTCGACGCCGAGCGCTTTGCCGTCTGGCTGGAAAAACTGCAGCAGGCTGAGCTAATCGCCTTCGACACCGAGACCACCAGTGTCGACGCCCAGCAGGCGCAGATCGTTGGTGTGTCGTTCGCGGTCACGGCCGGTGAAGCGGCCTATGTGCCGCTGACTCACTCGTACATGGGCGTGCCGACCCAGCTGGACCGCGACACAGTGCTCAAGGCGCTCAAGCCGCTGCTGGAAGATCCGCACAAAGCCAAGGTCGGTCAGCACGCCAAGTACGACATCAACGTGCTGGCTAATTGTGCCCTCGACGGCGACCCAAGCAACGGCATTAACGTGCAGGGCGTGGCCTTCGACAGCATGCTCGAATCCTACGTGCTGGACTCCACCGCCACGCGTCACAACATGGACGCCCTGGCCCTCAAGTACCTCGACTACAGCACCATCGCCTTCGAGGACATAGCCGGCAAAGGCGCCAAGCAACTGACCTTCGACCAGATTGCCCTGGAGCTGGCCGGCCCCTACGCGGCGGAAGATGCCGACATCACCCTGCGTCTGCACCAGGCGCTGTGGCCGCAGCTGCAAGCCATCCCCAGCCTGGCCAAGGTACTGACCGAAATCGAGATGCCGCTGGTGCCGGTGCTGGCGCGCATCGAGCGCCAGGGCGCATTGGTGGATGCCCAGTTGCTGGGTATCCAGAGCGTCGAGCTGGGCGACAAGCTGGTGCAGCTGGAGCGTGAGGCCTTTGCCATTGCCGGTGAGGAGTTCAACCTCGGCTCGCCCAAGCAGCTGGGCGTTATCCTCTATGAAAAGCTCGGCTTGCCAGTGCTGAGCAAGACGGCCAAGGGCCAGGCCTCGACCGCTGAAGCGGTGCTTGCTGAGCTGGCCGAGCAGGATTACCCGCTGCCCAAGGTGCTGATGCAGTACCGCAGCCTGAGTAAGCTGAAAAGCACTTACACCGATCGCCTGCCGGAGCAGATCAACCCGCGCACCGGGCGCATTCACACCTCCTACCATCAGGCCGTCACGGCCACCGGGCGGCTGTCGTCCAGTGACCCGAACTTGCAGAACATCCCAATTCGCACCGCCGAAGGCCGGCGTATCCGCCAGGCGTTTATCGCGCCGCTCGGCTACAAACTGGTGGCTGCGGACTACTCGCAGATCGAGCTGCGCATCATGGCTCACCTGGCCCAGGACGAAGGCCTGCTGTATGCCTTCCGGCATAACCTCGACGTGCACAAGGCAACGGCGGCCGAGGTATTCGGCGTCGCGCTGGGGGATGTGAGCACTGATCAGCGCCGTAGCGCCAAGGCGATCAACTTCGGCCTGATCTACGGCATGAGTGCCTTTGGTCTGGCCAAGCAGATCGGTTGCGACCGCAAACAGGCTCAGGCCTATATCGAGCGCTATTTTGCCCGCTACCCGGGCGTACAGGCTTATATGGAGCGCACCCGCGAGCAGGCCAGCGAACAGGGCTATGTGGAAACCCTGTTCGGTCGTCGCCTGTATCTGCCGGAAATCCAGTCGAAGAACGCCGCCTTGCGCAAAGGCGCCGAACGCACGGCGATCAACGCGCCGATGCAGGGCACGGCGGCCGATATCATCAAGCGCGCGATGGTCTTGGTTGATCGCTGGTTGAGCGAGTCTAAGGTGGATGCGCGGGTGATCCTGCAGGGCCACGATGAACTGGTGCTGGAAGTGCGTGAGGATCTGATCGAGCCCGTCAGCGCTCAGTTGCGCGACCTATTGGGCGCTGCAGCCGAGTTGGCGGTGCCGCTGTTGGTCGAGGTTGGCGTCGGCGCCAATTGGGATGAGGCGCACTGATCAGCGTGGCCGTGGCAGCGATTTTGTTGCCGGACTGAACTTTATCGCGCTGCCAGCGTCAGATTTACTGAATGGCTGCTGAGGTTGTTCAGTGCTCTTGTGTTTAGTGTTGGCAGATATCTGACTTTGGTTTTCGAGTCAGCGTTGAACCCGAACTTCTACTCCCTAATGAAGTTCGGGTTTTTTTTGCCTGTTATTCGGCGACGTCGTCGTTTTCGTCCTCGACGTCAGCATCGTCATCCAGCAAGCCCAGCCACTGCGCCAGTACCAGATGAGCCTCTTCGATGCCCTGGCGCTTGGGCGCGGAGAATAGTTGGATGCTGATGGCATCGCCCCAGCCCTTGTGAATCTCCTGGCGCACCTTGAGCAAGGTGGTCTTCGCGGCGCCATAGGCCAGCTTGTCGGACTTGGTCAGCAGGATGTGCATGGGCATCTGGCTGGCCACGGCCCAGTCGAGCATCAACTGGTCGAAGTCGGTCAGCGGCTTGCGGATATCCATCATCAGGATCAGCCCGGCCAGGCTGTTACGGCTGCCCAGGTAGGCTTCCAGGTGTTTCTGCCAGTGCAGCTTGAGCGGGATCGGTACCTTGGCGTAGCCGTAACCCGGCAAGTCGACTAGGCGGTGATCCTCGTCCAGACTGAAGAAGTTGAGCAGTTGGGTACGCCCAGGGGTTTTCGAGGTGCGCGCCAGGCTGGCGTGGGTCAGCGTGTTCAGCGCGCTGGACTTGCCGGCGTTGGAGCGCCCGGCAAACGCGACTTCGCGGCCAACGTCCGGCGGACACTGGTCGACCTTGGCGGCGCTGATGAGAAAGGTGGACTGTTGGCACAGTCCGAGGATCGGATTCTTGACTGACATTAGGGGTTCCACAGGTGCGACTCGGTGTCGCAGGGGGCGGTTTCGTTTCCGTTTGGACGGCTGCAGTATATAATGGCGCAGATTTTGTGTGCGCTTTGTGCTTTCCCCTATGATGAAAATCTCGGGAGCGATTAAACAGTCTGCGCGATAGAACGCGGAACGTTCCCAACCTGAGTGAGGCTGGTCATGAAAAAAATGTTTATCGCGGCAAGCATTCTTCTGTGTTCGTTCAGTGCACAAGCGGCACAGGATCCGGAAGCCGTGTTTACCCGCAGTTGCGGCGCTTGCCACAACGGCCAGTTGCCAATGGCACCGAAAAAAGGTGATGCGGCCGCTTGGGAACCGCGCCTGAAACAAGGCATGCCAACCCTGGTCAAGCACGTCACCGAAGGTTTCAATGCCATGCCGCCACGCGGTATTTGCATGGACTGCACCGCCGAAGATTACCAGGCTGTCATCGAATGGATGAGCAAGTAATCGGCTCGCTGGATCTCTCAACCCTTTGCCGTATTTGGATTAGCTGATGAAGAAAGTACTCGTGAGTCTGTTGTTGACCCTGGGCATGACCGGTTTGGCCCAGGCCGCTGGCGATGCCGCTGCTGGCCAAGGCAAGGTTGCTGTATGTGGCGCTTGCCACGGTGCCGACGGTAACAGCATGGCGCCGACCTTCCCGAAACTGGCCGGCCAGGGTGAGCGTTACCTGCTCAAGCAATTGAACGACATCAAGTCGGGCGCCCGCGCTGTTGTGCCGATGACCGGCATGCTCAGCAACATGCGCGACCAGGATCTGCAGGACATCGCCGCCTACTTCGCCAGCCAGAACATGAGCGTTGGTGCTGCTGATCCGGCACTGGTGGCTCGTGGTGAAGCACTGTTCCGCGGCGGTAAGCTGGATCAAGGCATGCCAGCGTGCACCGGTTGTCACTCGCCAAACGGCGCTGGCAATGATGCAGCAGGCTTCCCGCAGTTGGGTGGCCAGCACGGTGACTACGTTGCCCTGCAGCTGACCAACTTCCGTGAAGGCGTGCGCACCAACGATGGCGACACCAAGATCATGCGCGCCATCGCTGAGAAACTGAGCAACAAGGATATCGCTGCACTGTCGAGCTACATTCAGGGCCTGCACTAAGTCCTGAGCGTTGCAGCAGAAAAAAGGGTGGCTTCGGCCACCCTTTTTCTTTGCGCGGCTGGCTACAATGCCGGAACCTGTCGACAGCCGTCTGGTCGAAGCATGGTCTTGAGACCATCCCTTTTTTGCTAGGAGTTAAGCATGCGTAACCTGATCCTTTCTGCCGTTCTTGCCGGTGCCAGCCTGTTTGGCGTGGCCCAGGCCGAGAATATCGAGGCGGGCAAACAATACGTGGAACTGAGCAGCGCCGTTCCCGTGTCCAAGCCTGGCAAGATCGAGGTAGTGGAGTTGTTCTGGTACGGCTGCCCGCATTGCTACCACTTCGAGCCGACCATCAATCCGTGGATCGCCAAGCTGCCGGATGACGTCAATTTTGTTCGCGTACCGGCCATGTTCGGCGGCCTGTGGGATCTGCACGGGCAAATGTTTATCACTCTGCAGACCATGGGTGTTGAAGCCAAGGTTCACGCTGCCGTATTCGAAGCCATCCAGAAAGGTGGCAAGAAACTCGCCAGCCCCGATGAAATGGCTGAGTTCCTCGCCACCCAGGGCGTGGATAAAGACGCCTTCCTGAAGACTTACAACTCCTTCGGCGTGAAGGGTCAGGTGGCCAACGCCAAGCGTCTGGGCATGGCGTACCAGATCAGCGGCGTGCCGGCGATGGTCGTCAACGGCAAGTACCGCTTTGACATCGGCTCGTCCGGTGGCCCGGAGCAGGCTCTGGACGTGGCCGACCAGTTGATCGCCAAGGAACGAGCGAGCCAGTAAGGACTGGCGCGCGGCCATGCTGCGGCGCTGGCGGGTCGAACGAGCGGCAGGCCTGCGCCTGCCGCAGGTCAACTCGCACTGCGTGGACAGTAGCGGCTTGCCCGCCGATGGCCGCCTGCGGTTGCTCAGCTTCAATATCCAGGTTGGCATTAGCACCGAGCGTTACCGCCATTATCTAACCCGCGGTTGGCAGCACCTGCTGCCGCACCCGGGGCGTAATGGCAATTTGCAGCGTATTGGCGAGCTCCTCGCCGACTATGACCTGGTGGCCCTGCAGGAAGTCGACGGTGGCAGCCTGCGTTCGGGCTTTATCAATCAGGTCGAACAGTTGGCCCTGCTTGGGCGTTTTCCCTACTGGTATCAGCAGCTCAATCGCAACCTTGGTCATCTCGCCCAACACAGTAACGGTGTGTTGGCGCGCTTGCATCCGCGGGTACTGGAAGATCATCCATTGCCTGGCCCTCGCGGTCGTGGAGCGATCCTGCTGCGCTTTGGCGAAGGTGCGGACGCGCTGGTGGTGGTGATGATGCACCTGGCCCTTGGGCCGCGCACCCGCACCCGGCAGCTGGCGTATATCCGCGAGTTGCTCGAGGGCTGCCGGCATGTGGTGCTGATGGGCGACATGAATACCCAAGCAGTTGACCTGCTGGAGAACTCGCCTCTGCGTGATTTGGGCCTGCTGGCGCCGCAAGTCCAGGCGACTTTCCCCAGTTGGCAGCCGCAACGCTGCCTGGACCATATCCTGCTGAGCCCCGAATTAATTCTTGAAAGTGTGCGGGTACTGCCCTTGCCCATTTCCGATCACTTGCCGGTGGCAGTGGAAATTCGCCTGCCCCACGCCCCCGATGGCGCGCAGCCGCCTATGCTGAATACGCCTCTCTGCGGACCTGATTTATGAGCATTGATAGCGAGCGCTGGAAAGCCAAATACCTGCAAAGCCTGGAAGATCAGGAGAAACTCGAGAAGCGCTGGGACGCCCGCGAGGACCTGTTGCGCCGTGGCCTAGTGCGCAGCAGCCTGGCGGCCGAAGGTACCGACAAGGCGGTCGACCAGTGCATGCAGGAGCTGCGTGACATTCTTCGCCGCGACGACATGGACAGCGGCCTGGCCGGCCTGATCCCGCGTCTGGAGAAAGCCGTGCTGGACTCCGAGCATCGCCGGCAGGAGCGGATGGCCCAGGTCTCCAGTGCGCTGGGTGCGCTGGTGGGGCAGCTGCAGGAGTTGCCGCTGCCGCGCGAAGTGAGTAAGCCATTGAAGACCTTTGCCAAGCAGCTGGAAGGTCGCTCCAGCCAACTGCGTGAGTTGCCGGTGCTGCTCGGTGAGTTGAGCGGCCTGCAGCGCCAGGCCTTGGCCCTGCGTGAGGGGGAAGACCCCAGCCGTCCGGGTTTCTTGCAGCGTCTGTTTGGTGGTCGCGACGGCGGCGCTGGGGAAGCCTCGGCAGCTCCCGCGCTCGAAACAGGCGCCGAGCTGTTGCCTGTGCCGCAGGCCAGTGCTCCGGCTGTTGATTTACCGATGGACCTTGGCCTGGCCGAGCCTCCACTGGCGCGTGTCGAAGCGCCGCTGGCGGTGTCATTGTCTCCCGTCCCTGCAGCACCCACGGGCACCTTGCTAGATAGCCTGCCGCTGCCTGCCGCCCTGCTTAGCGAAGAACCCAGTGCGTCGTCGGCCAAATTTGATGGCACGCCCGAGTACGCCCTGCCGGTGTCGTCGGAGCCGGGTTACAGCGCCATTGCCGAGCATGTGGAAAAGGCGCTGGTGGAGTTGATTGACGAATTGCCCGTGCCGGAGCGCCATCGCCCCCAGGCCGACAGTCTGCGTGAGCGCATTCTTGCCGGCCTGAACCTGTATGAGTTGGTGCCGGTGCTGGATGACTTTGCCGTGCTCATGCTGGCAGTGGCCGACCTCGGCCAGCGCGAGTTTGAGGGCTATCTCAAACAACTCAACGAGCGCCTGTCGTCCTTCCAGAACAACCTGCAGGATGCCCACGAAGGCTACGCCGACTCCATGAGTGCGGCCCGAGAGCTGGACAGCGAGTTGCGCCAGCAGGTTGGCGGCCTGCACAGCAGCGTGCAGGAAGCGACTGATCTCAACAGCCTGAAAGAAGTGGTGGAGAACCGTCTGGACGGTCTGCTCAGCACCATGGATCAGTATCAGCGCCAGCGCGGCGAGTTGGAGCATGCCCTAAGCGGGCGCCTGCAAACCTTGGTCGAGCGTGTGGCGAGCATGGAGCAGGAAGCCAAGGGCTTTCGCGATCATATCGAAGAGCAACGGCAGAAGGCCCTCACCGACCCCCTTACCGGCTTGCCCAATCGGGCGGCCTGGGACGAGCGTTGCGAGCTGGAAGTGGCGCGGTGGCAGCGCTATGGCGGCGAGCTGCTGATGGCCGTGCTGGACATCGACTTCTTCAAGCGCATCAACGACAACTATGGCCACCTGGCCGGCGACAAAGTGCTGAAAATCATCGCCACCGAGCTGGCCAAGCGTCTGCGCAAGACCGACTTTATCGCCCGCTTTGGCGGCGAGGAGTTTGTGCTGCTGATCCCGAGTACGCCGCTGGAAGGTGCCCAGCAATTGCTGGAGACGCTGCGTACGGCGATCGAGAGCTGTCCGTTCCACTTCAAGGGCGAGCGGGTCACTATCACCCTGTCGGCGGGGGTCAGTGCTTTTGCTGCAGGTGAACGCGCGGAGCAGGTGTTCGAGCGTGCCGATCAGGCCCTATACCGAGCTAAACGCAGTGGTCGCAACCGTATCGAAGTTGGCTAAGTTGCGCTGACCGTTTTCAGGCAGCGCTGGGCAAGTACGGATGCCAGGTTTCTGGAATCTGCTCCAGGCGTGGGTAGTTAAGGGCCTTGAGCTGCAGCTGACTGAGTAGAAACGGCGTATGGCGCAGGTGCGGCGGCACGTTGCGCAGCTCCGGCAACCAGAGGCTGACGTAAGAGGCGTCCGGGTCGTACTGACGGGCTTGACGCAGGGCGTTGAATAGCCGCCCGTGGCGGGGATCGCTGCCCACGCCTGCCAAGTAGGCCCAGTTGCCCCAATTGCTGGCCGGGTCGTAATCCAGCAGATGCTCCTCGAACCAGGCCGCGCCATGGCGCCAGTCCTGCTGCAGGTCGTTGACCAGATAGCTGGCAACGATCTGCCGACCGCGGTTGGACATAAACCCGGTGGCCGCCAGTTCGCGCATGCAGGCATCCACCAGCGGCATGCCGGTACGTCCCTGGCACCACTGCTGGAAGCGCTCGTCCACTTGCTGCGGTGCGCGTGCGGTGGCCTTCAGGCCACCCGCGCGGAACAGCGCACTGCCATGACGCACCAGGGTCCAGCGAAAGAACTCTCGCCAGAGCAGCTCAACCCACAACCAGTAAGTTGAATCATTGCGGCCAAACTGCGACTCATGGCGGCGTAGCTCGGCGATGGCCCGGCGCGGTGACAGGCTGCCGTTGGCCAGCCAGGGTGAGAATTTCGACGAATATTCGCTGCCGATCATGCCGTTACGCGTGTCCTTGTAGTGGCGCACGTTTTGGCTCTCCCACAGGTAATCGCGCAGTCGGGCACTGGCCGCCGCCTCGCCGCCGGAGAAGGGAAAGGCACTGGCCGCCACGCTTAGCGGCTCGCCCAGGCCCAACTGCGACAGAGTCGGCAATGGCGTCAGTAGTGCCTCACTGCCCTCTGGCAAGACTGGCAGGTAGTCGGGGGCGGGTTGCGGCTGGAACACCTGCAGCCCCTGCTCGATCAGGGTGCGAAACTGGGTAAAAACCGCCGGCAGTTCGGCCACCGGGCAGGGCAGTTGATCGCGGCGCAGCAAACCATTGCCCGCTTGCTCCCACAGCGCCACGCTGCCCAACCGGGCGCGCACCTGCTGCAGCTGTTGGCGCTCCTGGGGGGCGATTTCCTCTAGGGTCAGGACTTCCTGCAGGTTAAAGCGCTCGACCAGTTGTGGGATCAGTTGTTCGGCGCGTCCTTGTA
>NKIE01000014.1:12838-16931 GCA_002256055.1 Pseudomonas sp. PGPPP3
GCGCAGGGCGACATCCAGCGCCGCCAGGCTTTCCAGTAGAAAGCGCGCGCGGTGCACGCCCAAGCCGCGGCTGCCCAGCGGCCCAGGCTGCAGTTCGGCCGGGTCGAGAATAAACACTGGCAGCAAGGCATCGACCCCGCGTGCCGCCTGCAGCGCCGGATGATCATCCAGACGTAAGTCCTGTTTAAACCAAAGCAATACGCGGCGCATGGCAGTTATCCTCTAAACCCTTTAAGAAAATCGTCCCTGACTCTCACCATACGCCCTGCTCTGCAGGCCGTATGGCCGTCTATCTCGATCTTAGCGCCCTGTGTCTGATCAGCTCGTGTCAGCGTGGTCGGCGGTGACGCTTTAACGACAGACGGCAACGCCGCCGCACACTAAACTGCGCGGATTAGCCGAGGAGTAGTACATGGATATCTTTGCCGTTGCCGTCCTGGTGTTTCTGGTCACAGACCCGTTCGGCAACACTGCCATCTATCTGGCGGCGCTGAAAAACGTGGCGCCCGAGCGGCGCCTGCGGGTGGCCGTGCGCGAATTGTTGTTCGCTCTGGTGCTGCTGATGCTGTTCCTCACCTTCGGCGAAGCGGTACTCAGTGGCCTGGGCTTGTCTCGTGAGTCCACAGCGATTGCCGGCGGCATCATCCTCTTCGTGATTGCCATGCGCCTGATCTTCCCCGGCCCTCAGGGCGTGCTCGGCGACCTGCCCGACGGCGAGCCGATGCTGGTGCCGCTGGCCACGCCGGCGCTGGCCGGCCCTTCGGCGTTGGCGGTATTGATGACCCTGCGCAACACCTTCACGGGGGAGCTGTGGGAGTTGTACCTGGGCGTGTTCCTAGCCTGGGCGGCGACCGCCTTGATCCTCCTGCAGGCCACCGCCTTGCAGCGTTATCTCGGCTCGCGCGGCCTGATGGCCATCGAGCGCCTGACCGGCATGCTGCTGATCATGCTCAGCGTCGACATGCTGCTGGATAATCTGCAAAGCATCCTGCACATCGCGCCATGAAAGCCTTAGCGCTGATCTTCAGTCTGTTGCTGCTTGGCGGTTGTGCAGGCGACCTGCAAATCGACCGCAAGCACCCCTCGGCCAATCACGACAGCCGGGTGCAATGGGTCGTGGTGCATTACACCTCTACCGATGTGCAGCACTCGCTGGAGCTGCTGACCCGCGGCGGCGTCAGCAGCCATTACCTGATCGGCGAGGCGCCGGCGACCATCTACCAACTGGTGGACGAGAACCGCCGTGCCTGGCACGCAGGCGACAGCCAATGGCGCGGGCGCACCTGGCTGAACGCCAGCACCATTGGAATCGAACTGGTCAATCAGGGCTATGCCGACACTCCCGCTGGCCGCGTCTGGCAGCCCTATAGCGAGGCGCAGATCGACGCCCTGATCCTGTTGCTCAAGGACATCGTGCAGCGCCATCACCTGCCCATCGACAGCATCATCGGTCACAGCGACATCGCCCCGCAGCGCAAGGTCGATCCGGGGCCGCTGTTCCCCTGGCGGCGCTTGGCCGACGCCGGACTGATCCGCTGGCCGGATGCGGCGCAGGTGGCGCGCCAGCAAGCGCTGTTCAGCCAGCAACTGCCGGCACCGGAGTGGTTCGCCGCGCAATTGCGTCAATTGGGCTATGCCGTGCCGACCGTGGCCCAGGCCGATCAGCCGCTGCGTAATGTGCTGGCGGCGTTTCAGATGAAATATCGACCGTCGCGCTTTGATGGTTTGCCCGATGCCGAGACGGCGGCATTGCTGGCCTGGTTGACGATGGATTGACGCACTGACGAGGGATTGAACATGGTTAGCCAGGGAATGCGTTGGTTGAAAAGGCTTTACCGCCCGCAGCCGGTCGGTTGGCTGTTTGCCTTAGTCAGTGCCGCTGCGCTGTGTTGGGGCGCCTGGCAGCTGGGTGGCTGGCAGGCTCGCGAAGCCGAGCGCGGGGCCTTGCAGGTGCTGCATGAGCAGGCTTTTGAGCGCAGTCGGCACTTTTATGGCGAGCTGTTCAAGCATCTGCAGGCTCTAGAAGGCGTGTCCTTGCAGAGCTGCGGTGCAGCCCAGCACGAGCAACTGTACAACTTGCGCCGGCACCTGTTGTACGTGCGCGAGATCGGTTATCAGCCGCCTGACGGGCCGGTTTGTGGTTCGGGCCGGCTACCGACACTCAGTGAGCTGCAGGGCTATCAGCACTGGGGTTTCGACAGCGTGAAGTTGTGGTGGTCGCCAGGCAAGCTGGATGACTCAGAATTACCGTCTCTGGTAATGGGCCGTAACGGCTACCTGCTGGCCTCCAGCCTTACCTACCTGCGCGATCAAATGTCCATGCCGGCCGGTCTTGAGGCCTTGGTGATCGGCCCTACGGGCGAGCAAGTACTGGATTTTATCGGCGCCAGCATCAGCCCGACCGAGGAACAACGACTCGCCATGGCGGCGCCGAACCAGTTACTGATTGGCAAGCAACGGGTGTATTTCACCGGCCCTGGCAATAGCTATGGCATGCGCCTGCTGGTCAGCGCCGATCCAGCTCGCCTACAGAATTTACTCTGGAAATACCGACTGCTCTGGACCGTGGTGGCGCTGTTGCTGGCCGGCTTGCTGGGCCGTCTTGCTGCCTTACAGCTGCGCCGTGACCAGTCTCTGGAGCGCGCCCTGCAAATGGCCCTGCGACGTGGCGAGCTGGAGGTCGATTACCAGCCGCTGGTGGACCTGCACAGCCGTCGCTGTCTGGGCGCAGAGGCGCTGGTGCGCTGGCGCCGCGCCGATGGCCAGCGGGTGCGCCCGGACCTGTTTATTCCCCAGGCGGAAGACAGCGGGCAGATCTGCGCGATCACCCAGCGCGTCATCGAACTGGTCCTGAGCGAGCAGTCTGAGCTGCTCAAGCAGTACCCGCAGCTGTATATCTCGGTCAACCTGGCGGCCGCGGATATTCGCGACGGTGCCTTTGTTGCTCATGCCCAGCGCCTGCTGAGCGAATATGGGGTGCCCGCGCAGCAGTTGTTGTACGAGGTGACCGAGCGTGGTCTGGTTGATGTGCAACTGGCCAGTAGTCTGCTGCAGGCCCAGCGCGACAGCGGTCACCGGATCGCCATCGACGACTTTGGCACCGGCTATTCCAGCTTGTCCTACCTGCAGCAGTTGCCGGTGGATGTGCTGAAAATTGATAAGAGCTTTGTCGATACCCTGGGCTCCGAGGCGGCCAGCAGCCCGGTGGCCCCGCACATCATCCAGATGGCTCGCGAACTCGGCCTCAAGGTGATTGCCGAGGGCATCGAACGTGAGGAGCAGGCGCGGCTGTTGACGGCCCTTGGCGCCCATATTGGCCAGGGCTGGCTATTTGCCAAGGCGCTGGACGCGGCGAGCTTTCGCGCCTTTGTTGCCGAGCATGGCTGAGGTGGTGCACGCCGGTCGCCCTTTCGTCCGTCAGCTGGGTATTATCGCCGCCTGACTGAAGGGGTAAACAACGATGCTCAATGGCCTATGGCTGGGATTTTTCGTGGTGGCGACGCTGGCGGCGTTGGCGCGCTGGCTGGGTGGTGACCCCGGCGTGTTTGCTGCCATGGTGGAAAGCCTGTTCGCCATGGCCAAGCTGTCGGTCGAGGTGATGGTTCTGCTGTTCGGCACCCTGACCCTGTGGCTGGGCTTCCTGCGCATTGCCGAGCGCGCCGGGCTGGTGGACATGCTCGCTCGCCTGCTCGGCCCGCTGTTCGCCCGTCTGATGCCGGAGGTGCCGCGTGGCCATCCGGCGCTTGGCCTGATCACCCTGAACTTCGCCGCCAACGGCCTGGGCCTGGACAACGCCGCTACGCCGATCGGCCTCAAGGCCATGCGCGCGCTGCAGGAGCTCAACCCCAGCAGCACCACGGCGAGCAATGCGCAGATCCTCTTTCTGGTCCTCAACGCCTCGTCCCTGACCCTGCTGCCGGTGAGCATCTTTATGTACCGCGCCCAGCAAGGCGCCGTCGATCCAACCCTGGTGTTCCTGCCGATCCTGCTGGCCACCAGCGCCTCGACCCTGGTTGGTCTGCTGTCGGTGGCCTTTATGCAGCGCCTGAAACTCTGGGACCCGGTGGTGCTAGGTTACCTGATCCCCGGCGCC
>NKIE01000015.1:0-7379 GCA_002256055.1 Pseudomonas sp. PGPPP3
TCAGAGAGCTGCTGCGCAACCCTCAACAAGGGCCTGGCAAGCATGGCGCACAGGCGCGCCAGCGCCGCCGCCAACTGCTCGGCCGGCACCTCGCAGAAGTAATCGGTATGTCGCGCCTGGGTCGAGGCATTGAGCTGCCCGCCGCAAGCCTGGACAAAGGGCATCAGGCGCTGCTCGCCGCTGTAGTCGGCGCAGTCGAGAAACAGCAGATGTTCGAGAAAATGCGCCAAGCCAGGGTACTCGGCCGCTTCATCATGACTGCCCGCCGCCACCCGCACACTGATCGCCGCCTGAGCACTGCCCGCCTGACTGAGCACAACCACCTGCAGCCCATTGGCCAGGCGCGTGCAAACCGGCGTGGCAACCGAGACGGCAGATGATGGCGAACTGATGGACATGACGGAGCGTGGCCCTGGCGGAGTGCGGCACGCTCAGCATCGCCCCCCGCGTCTGGCGATTCAATAGTGCTTTAGCACTGCGTTCATGGGGAACCTCATTAAGCCGCGTACGCAGCACCGACCACCAGCGAGGGCTCATGTCTCCTCGCGAAGCAGATCCGTCAAGCCACGGAAGCATGTAACAAACTGCAGCATATTTTCACTCGAACTGCGGTGCAAAAATGGAGTCAACTGAGTAGAAACGCCCATGAAATAAAAATCAGATATAACCAATAACTAAGGTTCAAATCTTAAAGACAACCACCACGGACAATTAACTGGCACGCAAAAACAGCCGACACCCAAAAATCTCTTAAACGCCCACTGCCGCCGACATATCATTTGGAGTTATAGGCGATGAAAGCCTCTGAATCACCCCACGAACAAAACCCAGAATTCAGCATTGCACTGGTGAACTACAAGACACTTGAGCTCACCAAAACCTGCTTAAATTTATTGCAGCAGCACTTGGGTAATAATCGCATTCCGATCTGGGTGGTTGATAACGGCTCAAATGATGACAGCGTGGAGTATCTTCGAACGCTTGAGTGGATTAAATTAATCGAGCGCACTCCCACAGACGGTGAGGCAGGACATATCGCACACGGTAAAGCCCTAGACATGATTCTAGATCGCGTCGATACCGACTATCTATTCCTGCTGCACACCGACACCTTTATCTTCGATAAAGAAGTGTTCGCAATGATGCTAAATAAATGCACAAAAAAACCAAACACCATTGCCGTAGGTTGCACCGAGCAAATAGATCGAGGCATTATCAGAACGGCCTGGCGATTTACCTCTCGTTTTTTCAAGCACTACTTCAGGCGTTTAAAAATCGCCCTTCACCTGCCGTCAAAAACACCGAAAGCATACAGAGAAACGCACCTAAAAAGCTTCTGCACGCTGTGGAACTGCAAGCTAATCAAACAAAATGGCTTGCACTTTTTGATGGACAATCGGGTTCCCGGATACACCCTGCAAGACCGTACAACCGAACTAGGCTACAACATTGAGTTTATATCTGCGCACAAACTCTTCAAATACTTGGACCACATCCAGTCTGGCACGGTCGCTGCGGCGGGGGGGTATTCACCCACCCATCGAAGAACAAAAATGTACAACGAGATCACCAAGCGCCTAAGCGACGCCCAAGCGAAATAAGATTATCGACCGCAGATCATTGGAGCCGTAATGAAGCACATCCCAGCAGAACTACCAATCCGCATGACCCCAGATCTGGACTTTGACTTAGACGCCGCTGGTAAATTGGGCGAAGCCCACGCCACGGCCTACCGCCAGGCCACACCATTCCCGCATATCGCCATCGACGACTTTCTGCCGAAAGAGCTTATTGCCAGTATCTGCGCACACTTTCCAAGCGAGATAACTAACAACGAGACATTTTATGAGCGTGGTTATAAAGGCCAGCACAAACGACAAATCAACCCCAACCAATGCGACCCACATTTAAGAAATATTTTTTACGCTTTCAACTCTGCACCAATGCTGGAATTTCTCGAAAAATTAACCGGCATCGAGGGCTTAATACCCGACCCCTACTTTACCGGCGGCGGACTACACGAAACGAAAACCGGTGGCTTTCTCGGTGTACACTCAGATTTCAGACTGAACAAAAAGCTGAACATTGAGCGCCGACTGAACGCCATCATCTACCTAAATGAAGACTGGAAAGAGGAGTACGGCGGCAACCTGGAACTTTGGGATGTAAAGATGAAAACATGCCTAAAGAAAATCCTCCCCATTTATAACCGCTGCGTCATCTTCAACACAGACCAAAACAGCAACCACGGACACCCAGAACCGTTAAACACACCCGAACATATATCACGCAGATCCATTGCCCTTTACTACTACACTGCCTTCGCTTCGAAAATAGACCCATCACAAAGAAACAAGACACACTACAAACCAAGGCCTAAAGATCTGCTAAGCATTCGTTACCACATGAGCAAGATATTCAAAAAAAACAAGAATAAATAACGCACCACTCGAGCATTACTTACAGACGTCCAGAACACTCAACCCACACGAAAGTTTGCGAGAACTGCCAACCAGCGAGATCTGCCTTTTAGCGCTAACACTCGCAACAACAGTAAGTCGACATGGTTCGAGCTCAGCTATTCAACGCCAACAGCAGCAAAACCGCTGCCTCCGCCAGTTCCACCAAAGCACCCGCAGTGTCGCCGGTGGTGCCACCCAGGCGTTGGCACATCAGCCGGCGCAGGCCGGCGAACAACAACAGCGCCGTCAGCATGGCCAGTACGCCCAGCCAGCCCGCGAGCAGCACCAGCAACAGGGCGTGGCCGACCAGCCACCAGGGCAGCTCAGCGCGTGGCAGGTGCATAGCGAGCAGTGCGCCGAGACCGCCGGGGCGCACATAAGGGGTGCTGAAAAACAGCAGCGGCAGGAGACCGCGGGCAATCCACGGTGCCAGCAACAGGGCCAGGGGCTGATCAGTCTGCAGCAAGGTCAGCAGCGCGGCGAACTTGAGCAGCAACAGCAGCACCAGCACCACCACGGCAATCGGCCCACTGCGCGGGTCCTGCATGATCACCAGAGTACGTTCGCGGTCGCCAAAGCCGCCGGCCCAGGCATCGGCACTGTCGGCCAGGCCATCGAGGTGCAAACCGCCTGTCAGGCCAACCCAGAGGATCAGCAACAAGGCCGCCTGCAAGGCCGGCGCCACGCCCTGTAGCGCCAACTGCGCGCTCAGCAACACAGCGCCGAGCAACAGCCCGACCAGCGGATAGCTGAGCAACGAACGCCCTACAGCAGCCGGCGCCGGCATGCCCGGCAGACTGATCGGCAGGCGAGTGAGAAACTGCAGAGCAATCAGGAAAGCCGACACGGCGCCACTTCGCTGAGTTCACCGGCCACGCAGCGCACACCCAGCAGACTGGCGTGGGGCACTTCGACTTGCAGCAGTTGCGCCTCCGGCAGGCCACGAGCACGGGCCAGCAGCAGGCGCATGACCCCGCCATGGGTGACAACCAGCACACGCTGGCCGGCCAGTTCTTCACTCAAGCGCGTCACGGCACCGAGCACCCTGTTGGCAAACTCGCGCACCGGCTCGCCGGCTGGTGGGGTGTAACCGTAGGGATTGGTCCAGAACTGGCCCAGCGCGTGCTCGTCCTCGAACAGAATCTCGGCGGCGTTACGCCCTTCCCAGTCGCCAAAATGCAGTTCGCGCAGATCGGCCTCTATGCGCAGCGGCAACCCACGAGCGGCGGCCAGCTGCTCGGCGAACAACCGGCAACGCTGCAGCGGCGAACTGATCACCAAGTCCCAGCCACCAAAATCGGCCACGGCCTGCTGCATCTGGGTCTGACCGAGTTCGGTCAGGGCATCATCGAGACTGCCGCGAAAGCCGCTGCCGCCGGTGGTTTCACCGTGGCGCAATAAATCTAGGTGGAAGTTCATGCTTGCCGCTCCGTGACTGCTGCTTGTTGAAAGGTGGCCATACCCGCGTGCAGCTCGCAGGCCAGCTTGATCAGGGGTAAGGCCAGGGCCGCACCGCTGCCCTCGCCCAAGCGCAGGCCCAGGTCGAGAATCGGTTGCGCCTGCACGCTGTCCAGCAAGGCGGCGTGCCCCGGTTCGGCGCCGGCATGGGCGAACAGCAGCCAGGGCGCGCAGGCCGGGTTCAGGCGCAGCGCACACAGCGCCGCCGCGGTGCAGATAAAGCCATCCACCAGGGCCGGGATGCCCGCCAGGGCGCAGGCCAGATAAGCGCCACTCAGCGCCGCCAACTCAAAACCGCCGACCCGCCGTAGCGCCTCGAAAGGCTCAGCCAACTGGCTGCCATGCAACGCCAGCGCGCCTTCGATGACTGCTTGTTTGTGCGCCACGCCGGCCGGATCCAGCCCAGTGCCAGGGCCGACTAATTGCGCGGGCGTCGCATCGCTCAGCGCGCAAGCCAGGGCGGTGGCAGCCGTGGTGTTACCGATACCCATCTCGCCGGCAAGAAACAGATCGGCATTAATGGCCTGCGCACGCAACAGCGCATCGCGGCCGGCAGCCAGGGCCAGCTGGCATTGTTCAACGCTCATCGCCGGGCCCTGAGCAAAATTCGCCGTGCCGGCCCCCAGGCGCAGATGGCGCACGCCGGGCAATTCCAGGTTGAGGTCGATAGTGCCCAGATCCACCACTTCCAGCGGGATCTGCTGTACCCGCGCCAGCACACTGACCGCCGCGCCGCCGGCGACAAAGTTGTGCAGCATCTGCGCGGTCACCGCCTGCGGATAGGCCGACACGCCCTCCGCCACCACGCCGTGATCGCCGGCAAACAAGCTCAGCCACGGCCGCTCAATCTGCGGCTGCTCGCGGCCCTGCAGGCCGGCTAGCTGAATGGCAATGGCTTCCAGCTGGCCCAGGGCCCCGGCCGGTTTGGTCAGCTGCGCTTGCCGCGCACGGGCAGCGGCCGTAGCGACGCTATCGGGCTGGCGACAAGCGCCCTGCCACCACTGTGGTTGGCTCATAACGGCGTTCCTTTGAGCAGCATGGGCAGCCCGGCGACGGTAAACACCACCCGCTGGCAACGTTCGGCGATGGCCTGATGCAGCCAGCCGGCCTCATCGACATAGCGGCGGGTCAGCTCGCCCATCGGCACCACGCCAAGACCGCTTTCGTTACTGACCAGAATGATTCGTCCCGGCAACTCAGACAGGCCATCGAGCAGGGCTTCGCGCTCGGCAATCAAGCGTGCTTCGTCTTCGAGCATCAGCAGATTGGTCAGCCACAGGGTCAAGCAATCGACCAGCAGGCATCGCTCGGCATTGGCCGACTCACGCAGCACCCGCGCCAACTCGATAGGCTCCTCGATCAGCGCCCACTCGGCCGGGCGCCGCTCACGATGCAGGCGAATGCGGCTGCTCATCTCACCGTCCAGTGCCTGGCTGGTGGCGATATAGGTCACTGCCAAGCCACTGTCCGCCGCCAGTTTTTCCGCTAAGCGGCTTTTGCCGGAACGGGCGCCGCCGAGAATCAGTTCACGCATGATCAAGCCCACATAAGTCGGCCAATTTGCCGGTGTCCAGATGCGCCTCGACCAGATCGGCCAGGCGCTCGATATCCCGCTCACGCAGGCCGTGGTAATCAAACGCCTGCACCTCGACCAGCCCAGCCCAGCGCAACAAAGCGCTGCAAGCTGCGGGCGTTTCGAACAGACCATGCAGATAAGTGCCGAGTACCTGAGCGTCGGCACTCAGCGCACCGTCGCTGCGCCCGGTGTCCAACTGCACGGCGCCCTGACTCAGCGCTGGGCCGCTGCTAACGCCGGCATGAATCTCATAACCACTAACCGGCGCGTCTTCCAGGCACAGTCGGCCCTGTACGGTGCGCAGTTGTTTTTCCGCTTCCAGCACCGTACTGAACTCCAGCAAACCCAGCCCGGCACTGCTGCCCGGCGCACCTTCCAGCCCCAGCGGGTCGTCGATGCGCGTGCCAAGCATCTGTAAGCCGCCGCAAATCCCCAACAGCTTGCCGCCGTAACGCAGGTGGCGTTGCAGCGCCGCCTCCCAGCCATTGGCGCGCAAGAAGGCCAGGTCGGCGCGCACGCTCTTCGAGCCGGGCAGGATGATCAGGTCAGCTGGCGGTATCGCTGCACCTGGGCCGATAAACTGCAGATCGACCTGCGGGTGCAGGCGCAGCGGGTCGAAGTCAGTGTGATTGCTGATGCGCGGCAACACCGGCACCACGACTTTCAGTACCCGCTCAGCCTTGCCCGCCTGGCGCTGATCGATGCCGTCTTCGGCTTCAAGATGCAGGTTGTGCAGATACGGCAGCACGCCGAGCACCGGCTTGCCGGTACGCGCTTCCAGCCAGTCCAGCCCGGGTTGCAGCAAAGCAATGTCGCCGCGAAAGCGGTTGATCACGAAGCCTTTAACCCGCGCCTGCTCACTCGGCGAAAGCAGTTCCAGGGTGCCAACCAGGTGGGCAAACACCCCGCCCTTGTCGATGTCGGCGATGATAATCACGGGGCAATCCACCGCCTCGGCAAAGCCCATATTGGCGATGTCGTTGGCGCGCAGATTGATCTCCGCCGGCGAGCCGGCGCCCTCAACCATCACCACCGCATAGTTACTGCTTAGGCGTTGATGGGATTCCAGCACCGCCGCCATCGCGACCTTCTTGTAGTCGTGATAGGTACCGGCCTGCATATTGGCCACAGCCCGACCGTGGATAATCACCTGGGCGCCAGTGTCGGAATTGGGCTTGAGCAGCACCGGATTCATGTCGGTGTGCGGTGCCAGCCCCGCCGCTTGCGCCTGCACCGCCTGGGCGCGGCCGATCTCGCCGCCCTCGGTCGTCACCGCTGAATTGAGCGCCATGTTCTGCGGTTTGAACGGCACCACGGCCCCGTCCTGACGCGCCAGCCAGCGGCACAGAGCGGTCACCAGAGTGCTCTTACCGGCATCGGAGGTGGTGCCTTGCACCATCAAGGTGGCGGCGACTTTCATGCTTTGCTCCCCGGTAATTCGCCTAAGGCCAGACGTAAACGCTGCCAATCGGCCTCAGTAGCCGGCAGGCCAAAACGCAGGCTCTGCGGCTGGGTGATGTGGCGCAACAAAATGCCGCGCTGGGCAAAATGCTGGTGCAACGCCGCAGCCTGCGCAGTGAGCAACCATTGGAACAAGGCGCAGCCTTGGGTCACCAAGCCAAATTCGGCCAGCAGATCGGCCAAGCGTTGACTGGCCTGCTGCAGACGCTGGCTTTGTTGCAGATGGGCCGTTTCGTCAGTCAGACAGGCCAACCCCAGCCAACGCGCTGGACCGCTGACGGCCCAGGGGCCGAGGCGTTCATTCAGATCATTCAGCAGACTCGGTTCGGCCAGCACAAAGCCCAGACGCACCCCGGCCAGACCATAAAACTTGCCGAACGAGCGCAGCACGATCAGCCCAGGCGTGTGGCTGTGAGCAGCCA
>NKIE01000015.1:7389-12737 GCA_002256055.1 Pseudomonas sp. PGPPP3
TCGCCTCTTCTTCCACCAGCCTACCTCCCCGCTCGGCCAAGCGCGCATGCCAGGCGAGCAGTTGCGCCGGGGCAAACACGCGGCCAGTGGGATTATTTGGGTTGACCAGCAACAGCACGTCCAACTCGTCCAGCACCGCCTCGATGGCCTCGTCGCGTAGCTCCAGCAATTGATGACCTGCCCGCTGCCAGGCATGGGCATGCTCTGCGTAGCACGGCGCCGCAACCCCTACTCGGCTGCCGGCACTGCGCAGCTGCGGCAGCAACTGGATCGCCGCCTGGGCGCCGGCCACCGGCAACGCCTGCACCGCGCCATAACGTTGAGCCGCGGCGCTGGCCAGGCCATCTTCGGTTTCTGGCAGGCGCTGCCAGACACTGGCCGGCACCGCCGGAAAGCTGAAGGGCCAAGGTGCCAGCCCGGTGGACAGGTCCAGCCAGTCAGCCAAGGGAATGCCGTATTGCTGCGCCGCCGCGCGCAGGCGCCCGCCGTGCTCAAGCATAAAAAGCCGCCACCACGCAGAGCAGCACCAGCCAGACGGCTACGCCGCTTTGCACCAGTTGCAGGGCCCGGCGAATATCTGCAGCGGCCGGTGCAGCGCCCTCACCCAACGGCGGGCGCGGAGGCAGTTCACCGTGATAAATCGCCGCACCACCCAACGCCAGCCCCAGCGCCCCAGCACCAGCAGCCATCACTGGGCCGGCATTCGGGCTGTCCCAGGTAGGGGCTTGTCCGCGCCAGCAGCGCAGCGCCAAGGCGGTCTGCCCGCACAGCGCGTAGGTCAGGGCCACTAGGCGCGCCGGCAGATAATTGAGCACATCATCGAGGCGCGCCGCGGCCCAGCCAAACTTTAAAAAGCGTGGCGTGCGATAGCCCCACATGGCGTCCAGGGTATTGCTCAGGCGATAGAGCACCACGCCCGGCGCGCCAGCCACGACAAACCAGAACAGCGCGGCAAACACCGCGTCGCTGCCGTTCTCCAGCATCGATTCGCTGGCCGCGCGGGCCACGCCCTCTTCATCCAAGTCACGGGTATCGCGGCTGACGATGCGCCCGACCTGCTCACGGGCGCGGGGCAGATCGCCGGCCTGCAGCGCATCGGCAATCGGCTCGGCATGCTCGGCCAGGCTGCGCAGGCCGATGGCCAGGTACAGCGCCAGCACCTGCACGCACCAGCCGAGATAAGGTATTTGCGCCAACAGACCAGCCAGCAAGGTCAGCGGCAACACCGCCAGGCACCAGGCCAATACGCCTTGAGCACGATCGCCACTGCCGACCGGATTCAGTGCCCGTTCGATGCGCTGCACCAGCGCACCAAAGCCCACCAGCGGATGCCAACGGCGTGGCTCGCCGAGCGCCACGTCCAGGGTAACGGCGGCCAGTACGGCCAACACCAGGCTCAACATGCCGGCGTCCCCCAACTGTCTTGATAGAGCAATTCGTGCAGCGACCGCTCAGTCGCCCAGCCCTCTTGCACCAGCATCGGCTTGGCGTAGAACTCAGTGACCGGGCCTAAACAGAGAATTGCCACCGCCTTGGCCCCAGCCGGCAAGCCGAGTAAATCGCCCAGCGCCTGCGGCTCGAACAGCGACACCCAGCCCATGCCCAAGCCTTCGGCGCGCGCCGCCAGCCAGAGGTTTTGAATGGCGCAAGACAACGAGGCCAGGTCCATTTCCGGCAAGGTGCGCCGACCGAAAATATGCGCCTCACGGCCTTCCATCAGCGCCGCCACCAGTAACTCGGCGCAGTCATGAATGCCTTCCACTTTCAGGCGCATAAAGTCGTC
Source organism: Pseudomonas sp. PGPPP3 (assembly GCA_002256055.1). Classification (GTDB taxonomy): domain Bacteria; phylum Pseudomonadota; class Gammaproteobacteria; order Pseudomonadales; family Pseudomonadaceae; genus Aquipseudomonas. The sequence goes on from NKIE01000015.1 coordinate 9,173, forward strand.
GCTGCGCTCGCCCAGTGCTTCGGCGGTGCGCAGCCGTTCGGCTTCGACCAGATCGTGAATATCCGCGCGCAACTGCGGCCGCTGGATACGGATAAACCGCCACGGCTGCATCAGGCCAACACTCGGCGCCTGATGCGCAGCGGCTAGCAGCTTGGTGAGCAGCTCTGGCGCTACCTCGCCGCCGGCAAAGTGGCGCATATCGCGGCGCTCGGCGATGGCCCGATAGACCGCTGCGCGTTCCTCGGCGCTAAAGGCGTGCTCACTCATGCTGCAACCGTTGGCGCAAACAACGCGGCCGCCGCCTGGGGATTGGACGGCAGATAAAAGTGGATATACGAGGCGGTCAGCCGGCCATTACGGATCACTGCCTCGGCGGTCGGTTTGCCGTTCGGGCAGCGGCCACGGGCCAGCGGTGCAAGTGGCGAATCGAGCAGCGAGTGGTGATAGGTATGCCCGCGCAGTAGGCCTTCCGGCAGCTGCACATCCTGCAAGGCGAGCGCCGCCAGACGCTTTTGTAGCGTCGCATGACCGGCCAGCAAGCCGAGCATTTCGCCCTGCTCGCCGGCCGCATCGGTCAGGCTGTCGAGTAGATAGAGCATGCCACCACACTCGGCCAGCAGCGGTTTACCGGCGTGATGATGGGCGCGAATTGCCGCGCGCATCGGCTGATTGCTGGCCAGCTCCGCCAGGTACAGCTCGGGGTAACCGCCGGGCAGGTACAGGCTGTCGACCTTGGGCAATTCGCTGGCGCTCAGCGGCGAGAAAAACACCAACTCGGCGCCCAACTGACGCAGCAGATCGAGATTGGCCTGATAGGTAAAGGCAAAGGCGGCATCGCGGGCCACGCCGATGCGCACATCAGCCAGCAGCGGCTCAAGGGCCTGAACATCCGGCACGGCAAAGCTCACAGGCTCAGGCAAATCGGTACTGGCACTGGCGGCGATGGCGTCGGCGGCGGCGTCCAGACGGGCATCCAGATCGGCCAACTCCTGGGCCTGAATCAAACCCAGATGGCGGCGTGGTAACTCCACCGCCGCGCTGCGCGGCAAGGCACCGAACCAGCGCAAGTCCGGCGGCAGACTGTCACGCAGGATATCGCCATGCCGTAGGCTGCCGGTGCGGTTGGCCAACACCCCGGCGAAGGGCAAATCCGGCTGAAAATGGGCCAGGCCAAAGGCCAGGGCACCGAAGGTCTGCGCCATGGCGCCAGCGTCGATCACCCCGAGCACCGGCACGCCGAAGTGCCGCGACAGATCGGCGGCGGATGGTGCGCCGTCGAACAGGCCCATCACCCCCTCGATCAGAATCAGATCGGCCTCGCCCGCCGCTTCCCACAGCAGGCGACGGCTCTCGGCCTCACCGACCATCCACAGGTCCAGCTGATACACCGGGTTGCCGCTGGCACGGGCGAGGATCATCGGGTCGAGAAAATCCGGCCCGCATTTGAACACCCGCACCCGTCGCCCTTGGCGTGTATGCAACCGGGCCAAGGCGGCGGTGACGGTGGTTTTACCCTGGCCGGAAGCCGGGGCGGCGATCAGTAACGCCGGGCACTGGCGGCTCAAAATTCGATGCCTTTTTGCGCCTTAACCCCGGACTTGAATGCATGTTTGATCAGGTTCATCTCGGTCACGGTGTCGGCGGCATCGACCATGCCCGGCAACACGCCGCGTCCCGTCACCACCACATGCTGCAGGGTCGGCCGCGCGGTGATGTCGGCGAGCACTTCATCCAACTGCAGGTAGCCGTGCTTGAGGGCGATGTTCAGTTCATCAAGGACGATCAAGTGAATCGACTCGTCGCGCAGCAGCTCGCGGGCTACCAGCCAGGCGGCCTGGGCTTTTTCGATATCGCGCTGACGGTCCTGAGTTTCCCAAGTGAAACCCTCGCCCATCACGTGATAACGCACTTGTTCGGGGAAGCGGCGGAAGAAGGCTTCCTCGCCAGTGCTGGCGGCGCCCTTGATAAATTGCACCACAGCCACCTGCATGCCGTGGCCGAGGGCGCGGGCCAGCATGCCAAAGGCCGAGCTGCTTTTGCCCTTGCCATTGCCGCTGTGCACCAGCAGCAGGCCGTACTCGTCCTGGGCCTCGGCGATCTTGCCGTCCATCAGGGCTTTTTTGCGCTGCATGCGCGCCTTGTGGCGGGCGTCGCGGTCCTGCTCGTGGGTCGTGGTAGTCATGGGCGCCTCGCAACGCCTGCACAGCCGGCAACGGAACGCGCAACAAACAGGTCGATACGGCGAGCGGCGCACAGGCCGGCCGTTATGCAATAGAGCATCAGGCATCTCCGTCGCGCCACCCGCGCGACCTAAAGGTAGGCGGCTCGCAGGGCGCGAGGCCAAGCGAACCAGAAGTGCGACAGGCCGGTCTCCGGGCTTACGAGCGACCCCGCGGGGGGATCAGAACCGCACCTTCCCATGCCCTGGCCCTAAGGCCAGCGTCACAGTGGTTATCGCGGTTGTTGCACTCGTCTACCGTTGCGGGGGCAGCGCCGGAATCTTCGTGAGAATGAACCGGCTTCCCTGTTTCACCCCGTACAGACCTGCGGTCTGTGGGGCACCTGAAGCTGGCCGGCAGGGTAGATAGACGCGGGGGCTGCGTCAATCGCCGCTTGCGGCATGAGTCAGATAAGGCTCAGTCCAGCGGACGCATCAACAGCTCGGGCACCGGCTGACCGCCCAGCAATTGCTGCTCGACGATCCGCTCCAGGTCGGCCTGATTGCGCACCTGATACCAGGCACCGGGTGGATACACGCTGAGGGTCGGGCCCTGGTCGCAGGGGAACTGACATTGGGTGCGAGTGATATGCACACCGCCGTCGCACTCCAGTTTGCCTGCCGCTTTCAACTGCTCACGCAGGCTCTTCCACAACGGCAAGGCACCACGTCGGGTGCAGCGCGGGCCGTTGCACAGCAGCACCCGGTAGCGGTGCGTGGGGATACACGACCAGGCATGGGCACTGGGCAACTCGGGCACCGCCGTGCAGCCTAGGTGCTGTTCGGGCTGATTGATCAGGGCCAGCGCGGCGCTGATATCAACCTGTTCGGCCTGCCTGGCCGCGGCGACAAACAGCTGATCGGCCACGCCTGAAACGTCGGCGAGACGCTGCAACTCACTGCGCAACCAGTCCAGATAAGGGCTGCTGCTCTGCGGGTCGAGGTCGAGCAGCAACAAAGGCAACTCGCCGCCAGCAATGCAGGCCGTCACTTGCTGCCAGAGCCCAGCGAAACCGGCCGTGGTGTCGACGATATCGGCCAGCGCCGACTCATCGCGCAGGGCCAGTAACTGGCGCTGGAACAGTTCGGCATACGAACCGGCCGCCAGATCAGGACCGACCAACAACACGCGGGCATAGGCGGTGACAACGGACATGAGCAGGACTCTGCAGGCAAACGGCCGCGCAGTCTACCCGAGGCGACCGAGCAAGGCTTGCAGCGCCGACCATACCTCTTCAACCGCACTGAACTGCCGATCAACCGCTGGCAACGGCGGCCGCGCCAGCAGCAGCACCGGCAGGCCTAGCTCGCGAGCCACCTGCAATTTGGGGTCGGTGGCACTGCTGC
>NKIE01000015.1:12747-16869 GCA_002256055.1 Pseudomonas sp. PGPPP3
CGGTGGCACCGCTGCCGCGGTGCTTGCTGAGCAACACGTCGAACTGGCCGGCAGCGAACAGCGCGCGCTCGTCCGCCAGATTGAACGGCCCACGCGCGCCGATCACCCGCGCGCGCGGAGTACCGGGATAGTCGTCGAGGCAGCGCACCGTCCAGTGTTGATGCAGCGGAATCGCCTGCAAATGCGTCAAGGGCTCGCGACCGAGGGTAAAGAACGGCCGCTGAAATGGCTCAAGCGCAGTACTCAGCGAGGACCAGTCGGCCACTTCGCGCCAGTCATCGCCACCGCCCGCTTGCCAGCCGGGACGCCGCAATGCCCAGCACGGCACACCACTGAGTTCAGCAGCGCGTGCGGCGTTGGCGCTGATCTGCGCGGCGTAGGGATGGGTGATATCCAACAGCAGGTCGATACCTTCGACAGCCATAAAGGCCGCCAATCCCTCGGCACCGCCGTAACCGCCGACGCGCACCTGACATTGCAGATCAGCGGGAACTTTGCCCAGGCCGGCCAGGCTGTAGATGTCCTGCGGCGCCAGGCGACGGGCAATCGCCAGCGCATCGCCAACCCCACCCAATAACAAGATACGGCTCACCCAGACTCCTTACTTATGGGTTGAGAACAGGCCATCCGAACGCGCCCTGAGCAGCGCTCGCAAGCCGATCAACAGGGTTTGTGCAGCTCCAGCAGGGTAATCGGCAAGGCGCTGCGCCAGGTGTCGAAGTCGCCCAGCGGCTTGGCCTGGGCGACCTGAATGCGCGTCAGCTCGCCACCATGCTCGGCGCGCCAGGCCAGCAGCGTGACCTCGCTTTGCAGGGTGACGGCATTGGCCACCAGGCGGCCGCCAGGTTGCAGGTGTTGCCAGCAGTACTCCAGTACGCCGGGCTGAGTCACGCCGCCGCCGATAAAGATCGCCTGCGGCGCTTCCAGGCCGAGCAAAGCCTCAGGCGCCTGGCCAGCCAGCAGTTGCAGCTGTGGCACGCCGAGGGCGTCGCGATTATGGCTAATCAATTGCTGGCGACCGGCGTCAGCCTCGATGGCAATCGCCCGGCAACTGGGGTGGCTGCGCAGCCATTCGATGGCGATGGAGCCACAACCGGCGCCGACGTCCCAGAGCAGTTCGCCAGGTTTCGGCGCCAGCCGTGCCAGGGTGATAGCGCGCACATCGCGCTTGGTCAGTTGGCCATCGTGTTGGTAAGCACTGTCGGGCAGGCCGACGGTCAGCGGCAGGCGCTGGGCGTTATCTGCGGCGAGACAGTCCACGGCCACGATGTTCAGCGCCGCGGAGTCCGTCAGATCCCAACTGGCCGCCAGCCCATCGATGCGCCGCTCTTGCGGGCCGCCCAAATGCTCCAGCACGGTCAGCCGACTGGGGCCAAACCCGCGCTCGCGCAGCAACAGGGCAATCGCCGCCGGGCTACTGCCATCGTTACTGAGGATCAACAGCCGCGCGCCGTGATGGACCTGCGCGTGCAACGCCGCCAAGGGCCGCGCCACCAGGCTGAGTACACTCACCTCCTGCAACGGCCAGGCCATGCGTGCAGCGGCCAGGGACACCGACGACGGCGCCGGCAACACCTGCAGCTCATCGGCAGGCACCTGCCGGGCGAGGCTGGCACCGACGCCAAACAGCATTGGGTCACCACTGGCCAGCACGCACACCGGCGTGCCGCGCCGCGCCAGCAGCCCATCTAAGCTGAACGGGCTTGGCCAGGTTTGCTGTGGCGCGCGAATGCAGCGGGGCAACAACTGCAACTGACGCGGCGCACCGACAATCACCTCAGCGGCCAACAAGGCACGCCGGGCCGCCTTGCCCAAGCCGGCATAGCCCTCTTCACCGATACCCACCACCGTCAGCCAGGGTGCCATGCGCTGTCCTTATCTGTCGTCCGCCCACCGGCAGGCAGACAAGTTTGCTTGCCGGCGGCGAGGGAAAAGCGGGCATAATAGCGCCATTATTCGTCGGTGCTTAATGGGCTCTGCCCATTGGCCTAAGAGGGAACACGGAAACAACCGAGTGTTGTCAACCGTGGCTGCCCCCGCAACTGTAATCAGCGAGTCGATGTGCATACGTGCCACTGGGTAACCGGGAAGGCCGCACAACGATGTTGACCTGACAGCCAGGAGACCTGCCGACGACGCTGGTCGCGAGTGCCATCATCGGGCGGGGTGTACCGATGCCTTGGCGATCTGTGGGGTGCGTGTAAGCGCTCCCACAGATCGCTGACGTTCTGCTATTGCAGAACCGAGTGGGTTTGGTCGCCGCACCCTTTGTATTTGGTGACCGTTTGAACCACCCACCTGCCACGCCACCCTCAATGGCCACGCGTCCATCCGCCTGCCCCGGCTTGCTGCGCATCGTGCACGCCCTGGATGGCGGTATTTGCCGCGTCAAACTGCCAGGCGGGCAACTGCACAGCCATCAGGCACGCGCCATTGCCGACGCTGCCAGCCACTGCGCCAGTGGCGTGCTGGAGCTGACCAACCGCAGCAACCTGCAGATTCGTGGCGTGCGCAGCGGTTGCGAAAATACGCTGATCGCGCAACTGCTGGACGCCGGCCTGGGCCCGCGCAACCTCGCTGCCGATGACGTGCGCAACCTAATGCTCAGCCCCGCTGCCGGCCTCGACCGCGCCGCGCTGTGGGACACCCGGCTGCTGGCCACACAGATTCTCGCCCTACTGGAAAACAGCCCTGAGCTGCACGCGCTGTCGGCCAAGTTTGCCCTGCAACTGGATGGCGGCGAGTCGTTGGCGATGCTGCAACACCCCCATGATCTATGGCTCAGCGCCCTGCCCGGCGAACCGCAGTGGCTGGCGTTTGGCCTGGCCGGCAGCCTTAGCGATCCGGCCCTGGCGGCGGTGCCTGTCGAACATGGCCTAGATCTGGTGCACGGGGTTCTAAGCGTGTTTTTGCAGCTCGCTGGCCCCGGGCAAAACCGCATGCGGCAATTACTCAGCAGCTTGCCGGTGGCCGCGTTTGTGGAGCACCTGCAAGCGCGCCTGCCCTTCCCGCTGCGACGCGACCAGGCCCTTAGCCACTGGCGCCGCCCTGAGGTGCCGTGCCGCGCGCCCATGGGCCTGATTGCCCAGCAGCAAGCGGGTTTGCAGATGGTTGCCGCAGCGGCGCGCCTGGGACGGATCAGCGCCAACCAGCTACTGGCCCTGGCCGATCTAGCCGAGCAATACGGCGATGCCAGCCTGCGTCTGACACCATGGCAAGGGTTGCTGCTACCAAACATCCCCGCCGCTGCAGCCGACGCCGTATTGCTGGCATTGGTCAAACTCGATCTGCTCACCGACGCCCGTGAGCCACTCGGCCATCTGATCGCCTGCAGCGGCTCAGCAGGCTGCGCCAAAGGCCTGACCGACAGCAAGGCCGATGCCTTGCACTTGGCCGAGCGCCTGCGCGCCAGCACGGCGCGCCCGCAAGTGCATATCAGCGCCTGCCCACGCTCCTGCGCCGCCGCGCACACCGCGCCTTTTACCCTGCTGGCCAGCAACAACGACCACTACCAGCTCTATCAACGCACGCCCGGCGTGGCCGGTTTCGGCCAACTGCTGGTCGCCGCCATGACTATCGACGAGGCCGGCGACTGGTTCGCCGCCCACTGCGCAACAGGAAACAGCGATGCTTGAGTACATCCGCGACGGTCAGGAAATTTACCGCCAATCCTTCGCCACCATCCGCGCCGAGGCAGACCTGTCAGCGATCCCGGCGGATCTGGAAAAGCTCGCGGTGCGGGTCATCCACGCCTGCGGCATGGTCGATGTGGTGCAGGACCTGCGCTTCTCCCCTGGCGCCGGCGCTGCCGGTCGCGCGGCCCTGGCCAAGGGTGCAGCAATTCTCTGCGATGCGCGGATGGTCGCCGAGGGCATCACCCGCCCGCGCCTGGCCGCCAACAACCCGGTGATCTGCACCCTGCATAACGACGGTGTGATTGAGCAGGCCCGCGTACTGGGCAATACCCGTTCGGCAGTTGCACTGGAGCACTGGCGCGAGCACCTGGAAGGCAGCGTGGTGGTAATCGGCAATGCGCCCACCGCGCTGTTTTATCTGCTGGAAATGCTCGACGCTGGCGCACCGAAACCGGCGCTGATCATCGGCATGCCGGTGGGCTTTATC
>NKIE01000760.1 GCA_002256055.1 Pseudomonas sp. PGPPP3
ACACCTCGTCGCTGATCAGGTAGATATCGCGGTCGCGAATCAACGCGGCCAACTGATCCAGATCGGCACGACTGAGCAGCGCGCCACTGGGGTTGTGCGGTGAGTTGATAAAGATCAGACGGGTTCGCGGAGTAATGGCGTCGCGCAGGCGCTGCCAGTCCACCGAGAAGTCAGGCAGGTTCAGCGGCACATGCACGCAACGACCGCCGGCCAGCTGCACCGAAGGCTCGTAGCTGTCATAGCAGGGGTCGAGCACGATGGCTTCGTCGCCAGGACGGATCAGCGCCTGGACCGCACAGAAGATCGCCTCGGTGGCGCCCGGCACGATGGTCACTTCGCTTTCAGCGCTGACGGCACGACCATAAAGCCCCGCAACCTTGAGCGCCACTTGCTCGCGCAGGCGCGGCAGACCGGTCATCGGCGCGTACTGGTTATGCCCGACCGCCAGATGGCGCATGGCGGCATCCAGTAACGACTGTGGGCTAGCAAAATCGGGGAAGCCCTGGGATAAATTGAGCGCACCCACCTCGGTCGCCAACTGCGACATGCGGGTAAAAATAGGCGTGCCCACGTGGGGTAATTTGCTCTGCAACATCAGGCCCTCCCGCCTGCCGGACAGCTCACTGGTGGCGCCAGCCTATCACTGCCAAGTACGCAAAGAAAAAGGCGCAGAGCCTAAGCCCTGCGCCTTTTTTGTCTATCCGCCTGACAGCCTGGGCTGCTGGAGATCAGCGCTTGTCTTTGCGCTTCTTCTCGGCTTTCTTGTGGTGCGTCATCAAGCGGCGCTTCTTGTTGACCTGACGGTCCGTGAGGGTGTTCTTGTTGCCCTCGTAGGGGTTTTCGCCGCCTTTGTACTCGATACGAATCGGCGTACCGACCAGCTTGAGCACGCGCCGGAAGGTGTTTTCCAGGTAACGCGAATAGGAGCGCGGCACCTTCTCAACCTGGTTACCGTGGATCACGATGATCGGCGGGTTGGCGCCACCCAAGTGCGCGTAACGCAGCTTGATCCGACGGTTGTTGACCATCGGCGGCTGGTGCTCACGC
>NKIE01000761.1 GCA_002256055.1 Pseudomonas sp. PGPPP3
TCGGAACCTGCCATGACCGTCTTGAAGAACGACCGTTTTCTGCGTGCCCTGCTCAAACAGCCGGTGGATGTCACCCCGGTGTGGATGATGCGTCAGGCCGGTCGCTACTTGCCGGAGTACCGCGCCACCCGCGCCCAGGCCGGCAACTTCGTCAACTTGATGAAGAACCCTGAACTGGCCTGTGAGGTCACCATCCAGCCGCTGGACCGCTACCCGCAGCTGGACGCGGCGATCCTGTTTTCCGACATCCTGACCATCCCGGATGCCATGGGCCAGGGGCTGTACTTTGAAACGGGCGAAGGCCCGCGCTTCAAGAAAGTGGTCGCGAGCATGGCTGACATCGAAGCCTTGCCGATCCCCGATCCGGAAAAGGACCTGGGTTATGTGATGGACGCCGTGCGCACCATCCGCCGCGAACTGAATGGTCGCGTGCCGTTGATCGGCTTCTCCGGCAGCCCTTGGACGCTGGCCACTTACATGGTCGAAGGCGGCTCCTCCAAGGATTTTCGCAAGTCCAAGGCCATGCTCTACAACAATCCGCAGGCCATGCATGCCCTGCTCGACAAGCTGGCGCAGTCGGTCACCGCCTACCTCAACGGGCAGATCCTGGCCGGGGCGCAAGCGGTGCAGATTTTCGACTCCTGGGGCGGCAGCCTGTCGGCAGCGGCGTACCAGGAGTTCTCCCTGGCCTATATGCAGAAAATCGTCGACGGCCTGATCCGCGAACACGACGGTCGCCGCGTACCGGTGATCCTGTTCACCAAGGGCGGCGGTCTGTGGCTGGAGTCGATGGCCGACACCGGTGCTGAGGCCCTGGGTCTGGACTGGACCTGCGACATCGGCAGCGCCCGCGCCCGGGTTGGCAGCAAAGTGGCCCTGCAAGGCAACATGGACCCAAGCGTGCTGTACGCCAGCCCGGCGGCCATTCGTGCCGAAGTGGCGCGCATTCTCGCCAGCTACGGCCACGGCACGGGCCAGGTGTTCACCCTCGGCCACGGCATCACCCCGGACGTCGCTCCGGCCCAAGCCGGTGCGTTCT
>NKIE01000762.1 GCA_002256055.1 Pseudomonas sp. PGPPP3
ACTGCCGCCGACATTGCCGAGTTCGACCAGTGGCGCACCCAGTTCGATGACCTGCTAAAAAGCGGCGATCTGGACCCCGGTTTTATCATCTACAAGCGCCACCTCGATCGTCTCAAGCAGCGTTTGGACTTTGTCCTGGCTCAGTTGGATGACGGCGTCGACAAATTCGACTTCAGCCTCGACGAAAGCCTGCAAACCGACCGCGATAAAGCCCCCTGGGCAAAGAACAGCGCAGAACTCGACGACCTCTGGCGCAAGCGCCTGAAGGATGAAGCCCTGCGCCTGAAGATTGCCGGCAAAGAACCCAAGGCCATTCAGGAACTGTTGCTCAAGCGTTACAAGAACCAGATCTCGCGCCTCGAACAAACCCGCGGCGAAGACATCTTCCAGGCCTACATCAACGCCTTCGCTCAAACCTACGACCCGCACACCAATTATCTGTCGCCGGATAACGCGGAAAACTTCGACATCAACATGAGCCTGTCGCTGGAAGGCATCGGCGCCGTGCTGCAAAACGACAATGACTACGTCAAGGTCGTGCGCCTGGTACCGGCCGGCCCGGCAGACAAGAGCAAGCAGATCGTGCCTGCCGACAAGATCATCGGCGTGGCCCAGGGCAATGGCGAGATGGTCGACGTGATCGGCTGGCGCCTGGATGAAGTGGTCAAGCTGATCCGAGGACCGAAAGGCTCAGTGGTACGCCTCGACGTGATCCCGGCCAGCAATGCGCCTAATGACCAGACCAGCAAAGTCGTCGCCATCACCCGCGAAGCCGTGAAGTTGGAAGAGCAAGCGGCGAAAAAATCCGTACTCAAGCTTCAGCACGAAGGCCACGACTACAAGCTCGGCGTGATCGAAGTGCCGGCCTTCTACCTCGACTTCAAGGCCTTCCGTGCTGGCGACCCGAACTACACCAGCACCACCCGCGACGTGAAACGCCTGCTCGGCGAATTGCAGAAGGAAAAGGTCGACGGCGTGGTACTCGACCTGCGCAACAACGGCGGCGGCTCCTTGCAGGAAGCCACTGAGCTGACCGGC
>NKIE01000763.1 GCA_002256055.1 Pseudomonas sp. PGPPP3
GATCACTGGTTTGATCAAAGCCAACATTCCTACCCGTATGGCTTTCCAGGTCTCCAGCAAGATCGACTCGCGCACCATCCTTGATCAGGGCGGCGCCGAACAGTTGCTCGGCCATGGCGACATGCTCTATCTGCCGCCGGGCACAGGTTTACCGATTCGCGTGCACGGTGCGTTTGTCTCCGATGAAGAAGTCCATCGCGTGGTCGAGGCCTGGAAATTACGCGGCTCGCCGGACTATATCGAAGACATTTTGGCCGGCGTCGAAGAGTCCGGCAGTGGCTTTGAAGGTAGCGGCAGTGGCGAGGGCGGTGAGGGTAGCGAGTCTGATCCGCTGTACGACGATTTCCGCTGTGCAGCGCAAATTGAAGATCGGCTACAACCGCGCCGCACGCATGGTCGAAGCCATGGAAATGGCCGGTGTGGTGACTTCAATGAACACAAACGGCTCCCGTGAGGTCATAGCACCGAGTCCGGTTCGCGACTGATTTTAGTTTTCTCACCCCAAGAGGATTTCCATGCGCGCTTTTCGCATGCTGTTGTTGGCTGTTATGGCCCTGGTCACCCTTCCGGCCCAGGCCGATGATGCCGCCGCCGTGGCCCGTTTGACCCAGTTGCTCAGCCAGGCGCAAACCCTGACCGCGCGCTTCTCGCAATTGACCCTGGATGGCTCCGGCACCCAGTTGCAGGAAACTGCCGGCGAGTTGTCGCTCAAACGCCCAGGGCTGTTCCGCTGGCACACCGATGCGCCTCAGGAGCAGTTGCTCGTCTCCAATGGCCAGAAGGTCTGGCTGTTCGACCCTGATCTCAATCAGGTGACCATCCAGACCCTCGATAAGCGCCTGACCCATACCCCGGCCTTGCTGCTGTCCGGCGACGTGTCGAAGATCAGCGACAACTTCGAGATCAGCCACAAGGAAGGCGGCAGCGTGGTCGACTTCATCCTCAAGCCCAAGGCCAAGGACAGCCTGTTCGATAACCTGCGTCTGTCGTTTCGCAATGGTGTGATCAACGACATGCAGCTGATCGATGGTTCC
>NKIE01000764.1 GCA_002256055.1 Pseudomonas sp. PGPPP3
CCTGTGGGCAATGTGGAACCACTGCGGGCTGACTGCGGAGATCGATCTGTAGGGCAAATCAGGGCTGGACCGGCTCTTGTCATCGGTCCGACCCGCCCAGTTCGTCATGCTCGTCTCAGAGTCGGGCCCTTAGTGCGTCGAACGTCGAGCACAGCGAGTGGCTGCATAAGGTAGTGCTCACATGGTTGCTATCACTGTCTGAGACAAGATTGCGCTCGACACCATCCCCAACGTTGCGGATGCGCCGTGAGAACTCGGCACTTAACGTCGTCAGGATTCATCCCTGAGTCATCGCCGCCTCACAAGTCGTGGGGAAGATCGATGACCTAACAACGGAGGCGCCATGACGAAGAGCCGCGAGATGCGCATCGAGGATCTCAGGGCGGCCGGTCGTAGATGGGAGGAGCGGGCCGACACACGCGCCAAGACGCAAGAGCTGCTTCGTCATGGCGGTCCCTCGGCTGCAGAATCAGCCGAGCGGGTACTCGCGAACCTCGCCTGGCGCAAGAGTGCGCGTCCGCTGCGACTTGTCGAGCGGATTGTTGGCCCGTCGATCGACTTCCGCCCTTTCGCACCGACACCCGAGGCGGGTCTTGCCGCTCGGCCCGTCGCGCGAATCGTCACCAACATCCAGCCCGGATTCGAACCACAAGGCTTCGGCACTGGGTTCCTCATAGCTCCAGGCATTCTTCTCACGAACAACCACGTCTTCGAGCGCTTCGAAGACACCATCGGCACCGCGGCCAACTTCGGCTACGAGACGACGCCGCAGGGCGTTGTTCGCGGAGAGCAGGTTCCGTTCACTCGAGATCCCGACGGTTTCGCTACGGATGTCGCGCTCGACTTCTCTCTTGTAGCGCTCGAACGTGATCCCGCTATGGGCTTCCATCCCCTCTTCGGCGCAACCGGGAAGATTCTGATCGGACAGCGCATCAACATAGTTCAGCACCCAAACGGCGGTCCGCGACAGTACGCCGTTGACGAGAACGAGCTCATCGATCTGCTTCCGGACTTCCTTCACTACACCAC
>NKIE01000765.1 GCA_002256055.1 Pseudomonas sp. PGPPP3
CATGCCTCTGCGTCTCCCCAAAGCAACGCAAATTTCCTTATTGCTCTTGCGCGTATTACTGCGCGGCGGCGGCTTTGCCAGTACTTCGCTGGTCAGCTACTACACCTCGCGCGAGGCCTTGCGGAACAACATCATCAACAGCGAACTACCGCTGACGTCGGATACCGTCTACTCGGAGATCCAGAAGGACTTGGTGCGCCCAGTGCTGATCTCCTCGATGATGGCCCGCGACACGTTTCTCCGCGACTGGGTGGTAGCCGGCGAACTGGACCCAGCGCAGATGACCCGTTATCTGCAAGAGATCATGAGTAACTATGGCGCCTTCACTGCTTTTTTTGTCTCCGCCAACACACGCCTCTACTACCAGGCCAAAGGCATACTCAAACAGGTCAACGAGCATGAAGCGCGCGACCAGTGGTATTTCCACACACGCAGCATGCAGGCGCCCTATGAAATCAACGTCGATGTCGACATGGCCAACGCCGATCGCCTGACGTTTTTCATCAATTACAAAGTCTTCGATTACAGCGACAAATTTATCGGCGTGACCGGCGTGGGTCTGGCGGTGGATGCCGTTGTTAAGTTGATCGACGATTACCAGAAGCGCTATCAGCGCAGTGTTTTTTTCGTCGACAGCAGCGGCCAGATCACGCTCACCGGCGCGGCGGGCGGGCCCATGGGCGCCAAGGTCGGGCAACAGCTACGCGACGTGGCGCCGCTCGCCGAGCTGCTCAACCAGCTACCAAAACCGCAAAGCGGCAGCTTCGAATATCAGGTCCAGGACAATGGCCACTTCCTCAACGTGCGCTACATCCCCGAGCTGAACTGGTACTTGTTTGTCGACCAACACGAGAGCCAGGCGCTTGGCAATATCCGCCAAACGCTCTATCTCAACTTACTAATTTGCCTGCTGGTGACCCTTATCGTGCTGGCCTCGGTGAGCATCGTCATGCGTCGCTACCAGCAGCGGATTGAGGCCCTAGCCACCACCGACGTACTCACCGAGCTGCCCAATC
>NKIE01000766.1 GCA_002256055.1 Pseudomonas sp. PGPPP3
CTCGATGGTCAGTGGGCTTGGCTGATCCGCAGTAACCAGAGCGGCATCAACTTCGCCCTCTATGAAGCCAGCGAAGCCCAACCCGAACGCCAGCACTGGCGCGAGCTTATCGCCCATGACCCACAGGTGATGCTCGAAGGCCTGAGCCTGAACGCCGATGCCTATGTGCTGAGCCTGCGTGAAGCCGGCCTGCCGATCATTCAGGTGCACCCCCACGGCCTGCCGAGTTATCGCGTGCAGTTGCCGGATGCCGCCTACAGCCTGTCGGTGCAGGACACCCTGGAATTTGCCAGCCCGCTGATTCGTCTGCGCTACGAAGCGCTCAATCGCCCGGCACAAATCCGTCAGTTGGAGCTGGCCAGCGGCGCCCAGCAGGTGCTCAAGGAAACCCCGGTGCTCGGCCCGTTCGATGCCGACGCCTACGTCAGCCAGCGCCTGTGGGCCAGCGCCGCCGACGGTACGCAAATCCCCATTAGCCTGGTGGCCAAGCGCGAAGTGCTCGGCCAACCGGCACCGCTGTACCTGTACGGCTATGGCGCCTATGGCGAAAGCCTCGACCCGTGGTTCTCCCATGCGCGCCTGAGCCTGCTGGAACGCGGCTTCGTGTTTGCCATCGCCCATGTGCGCGGCGGCGGCGAGCTGGGCGAGGCCTGGTACCGCGCCGGCAAGCTGGAGCACAAGGCCAACAGCTTCAGTGACTTTATCGCCTGCGCCGAACACCTGATCGCCAGCGGCTACACCTGCCCGCAGCAGTTGGCCATCAGCGGCGGCAGCGCCGGCGGTTTGTTAATCGGCGCGGTGCTTAACCAGCGCCCCGAGCTGTTTGCCGCGGCGATTGCCGAAGTGCCTTTCGTCGATGTGCTCAACACCATGCAGAACCCCGACCTGCCGCTGACCGTCACCGAGTACGACGAATGGGGCGACCCGCACGACCCCGAGGTCTACGCGCGGATCAAGTCCTACGCGCCCTACGAAAACGTCCGCGCCCAGGCCTACCCGCACATGCTGGTGATCGC
>NKIE01000016.1:0-10450 GCA_002256055.1 Pseudomonas sp. PGPPP3
GCCCGACAGGTGGAAAGCGCGGAAATCACCTCCTTCTACCTGACCCCCGCCGACGGCGGTGCCCTGCTGGATTTCGCCCCTGGCCAGTACATCGGCCTACGCCTGCAACTCAATGGCCAGGAAGAGCGGCGCAACTACTCGCTGTCGGCTGCGCCCAACCAGCGCGACTACCGCATCAGCGTCAAGCGCGAAGCCGGCGGCCGGGTGTCCAATTACCTGCATGACCAGGTGCAGGTCGGCGACTGCCTAGAGCTGTTCCCACCGGCCGGCGATTTTGTCCTGCGCCCCTCAAGCAAGCCGCTGGCGCTGATTACCGCCGGGGTCGGCATCACCCCGGCCCTGGCCATGCTCGAACAGGCGCTGCACAGCGACCGGCCGATCCACTTCATTCACTGCGCGCGACACGGCGGCGTGCATGCCTTCCGTGCCTGGCTGGACGGCCTGCTCGCCGCCCACCCGCAGCTGCAGCGCTTCTATTGCTACAGCGAGCCCCGCGCGGACGACCAGGCAATGGCCAGCGGCTTACTCAGTGAACAGCAACTGGCCGCCTGGCTACCGGCCGAGCGCGACCTGGACGCGTATTTCCTTGGCCCTGCGCCGTTCATGGCCCAGGTCAAACGCCACCTCAGCCGCCTCGGCGTGCCGGCCGCCCAGTGCCATTACGAGTTCTTCGGCCCGGCCCAGGCCCTGGATAGCTAAACCACAGCGCTGGCACCCGCACCATGCGGCGGGTGCCAGCAGCTCGCGCTTTGGGCTACCATCGACAGCCGACGACACCCCAGCGTCGTCCGCTGACACCCTTGCAAGGAGCACCCCAATGCAGCCAACGCCACTCCCCGACAAAGTGCTGTCCCGCGGCCTGCTGGACGTGCTGATCCGCGCCGGTCTTATCGCCATTCTGGTGATCAGTCGCTACCAAATTTTCCGCCCGTTTCTCGACCTGATGCTCTGGTCGATGATCCTCGCCATCACCCTCTACCCGCTGCACGGCATGCTCAAGGGCAAGCTGGGCAACAGCGATGCCCGCGCCGCCAGCCTGATCGTACTGATCGCCATCTCTATCCTGCTGATCCCCGTGTACCTGCTCGGCGACTCGGTGGCCGAGTCGATCCAGCAGACCATCGCCGTGGTCAAAAACGATGCTTTCCATATTCCGCCACCGGCCGATTCGGTGGCCAGTTGGCCGCTGATCGGTAACAGCCTGCACGCCTTCTGGCTGCAAGCCGCCACCGACCTTACCGGCTTGCTGCAAAAAGTCGCACCGCAACTCAAAGGTGTGAGCCTGACGGTGCTGGGCAAACTGGCCGGCGTCGGCATCGGTTTTCTGATGTTTATCTTCGCCCTGGTGATTGCCGGCATCTTCATGGCCTACGGCGCCAACGGCAGCCACAGCGCGGTGCAGATTGCCGTGCGGGTTTCCGGCCCGGAGCGCGGCCCGCAGATTGCCGAACTGTGCACCGCGACCATTCGCGCCGTGGCCCAGGGCGTGGTCGGCATTGCCTTTATCCAGATGCTGCTGGTCGGTGGCGGCTTCGTCGTCATGGGCATTCCCGGCGCCGGTTTGCTGGCCCTCGCCGTGCTGCTGCTGGGCATCATGCAATTGCCGGCGACCCTGGTAACCATCCCGGTCATCGCCTTCGTGTTCGCCACCGAAGGCGCCACCGCGGCGAGCATTGCCTTCGCCATCTACACCTTCGTCGCCGGCATGGTCGACAACGTGCTCAAGCCGCTGCTGCTAGCGCGCGGCGTGGCCGTACCGATGCCGGTGATCCTCATCGGCGCCCTCGGCGGCATGGTCACCAGCGGCATCATCGGCCTGTTTATCGGCCCGGTGCTGCTGGCGGTCGGCTACCAGCTGTTCTGGCAGTGGGTCGATGATCAACCCGAAGCCACAACGCCAGCGGCTGACGACCAGCAACCCACCTGAGCACCCGCCGGGAGCCCCATGGGTTCCCGGCCCTTGCGGAGTCGCGCCCTTGGCCATTGCCCCCACCCGCCTGCTGCTGTTGGCGGCCCTCGGCCTGAGCGGCTGTGTGCGCCTGGGCCCGGATTTTCAGGCGCAAACGCCGACCTGGATCGAACACTGGAACAGCCCAGCACTGGAACACACCAGCCAGCGTCAGCCTCAGGCTGACACCCAGCAATGGTGGACAGTGTTCGCCGACCCGGTGCTCAACCGCCTGATCGCCGAGGCCGATGCGCACAACCCGAGCCTGAAGATTGCCGGCCTGCGAGTCATCGAAGCCCGCGCGCAACTGGGCATCGCCCAGAGCGGCCGCTACCCGCAGGTCCAGCAAGCCAGCGCCGACAGCCTGTACCTGGACCGTAATCAATTCGGCGGACGCAACCCGCAGGACAGCAGTTTCTGGCAACACAGTGCCGGTTTCGACGTGGGCTGGGAGCTGGATTTCTGGGGCCGTTTCAGCCGCGCCATCGAGTCCGCGGACGCCAGTTACTTCGCCGCCCAGGCCAATTATGAAGACGTGCTGGTGCTGCTGCGCGCGCAAATGGCCGACAGCTATTTCGCCCTGCGCACCGCCGAAGCGCGCCTGCAAATCGCCCGCAACAACGCCAAGCTGCAGAAGCGCAGCTTCGAGATCACCGAACGGCTGTTCAACAGCGGCAACAACGCCGAACTCGACCTGCAACAGGCCAAGACCCAGTACCTGGGCACCCTCAGCAGCATTCCCGAACTGGAAAGCCAGGTGCTGCGCACCCGTAACGCCCTCGCCGTACTAATCGGCAGGCCACCCAGCCAACTGCCGGAGCTGGCCAGCAACACCGGGCTGATTCCACTGCTTCAGCAGGCCGTGCTCGACGACGTGCCCGCCAACCTGCTGCTGCGCCGCCCGGATATCCGCGCCGCCGAACTCAAGGTGGCGGCCCAGTCGGCGCGCATCGGCATCGCCGAGGCCGACCTCTACCCAGCCATTACCCTGCTGGGCAGCATTGGCTGGTCGGCCAGCAGCATCGACGGTGCGGCCGACAACCTCGACCTCGGCGGCGGCCCCAGCCTGCGCTGGAACGTCTTCGACTACGGCCGCCTGACCGACAACGTGCGGGTCCAGGATGCACGCTTACAGCAATTGCTGGTGGCCTATCAGGACAGCGTGTTGCAGGCCGCCCGCGAGGCTGACGACGCCGCCACCGGTCTGAGCAAAGCCCTGGAGCGCGAGCGCATCCTGCGTGAAGCGGCGTTCTCGGCGAAGCGTTCGCTGACCCTGGCCAGCGCCCAGTACCGCGAAGGCTACTCCGACTTCCAACGGGTGCTGGACGCCCAGCGTGCGCTGTTTGCGCAGCAGGACAGCTACCTGCTCAGCCGCAGTAGCGCGGTCAGCAACCTGATCGCCCTGTACAAAGCCCTCGGCGGCGGCTGGTACAGCCCGCAACTGCTGCTGGATGACGCCACCCGCAAGCAGATGCAGGCCCGCACCGACTGGGGCGATATGCTCGACCCGCCAGCCCCACCCACCGTTAACCAGGTAACCCGCGATGAGTGACATCCCTGCCGCCGCCCAGCCGACACCCGCACCCGTCGCCGACCCGGTGAATAAAGGCGCCCGCTGGGTGGCCGTGCTGATCGCCCTGAGCCTGCTCTGGTACTTCCTCGCCGACCGTTTCACCCCCTACACCCAGCAGGCGCGGGTGCAGGCCTATGTGGTGCCGGTGGCCAGCGAAGTGTCCGGGCGGGTGATCAAGGTACAGGCGCACAACAACCAGGACGTCAACGCCGGTGATCTGCTGTTCGAGATCGCTCCCGCGCAGTACCAGATCGTCGTCGACCGTGCCCGCGCCGACCTCGAATCAATGCGCCGGCAGATCGGCGCCAGCACCGCCGGCATCGACTCGGCCCTGGCCTCCCTGCGCGCCTATCAGGCCAACGAGCTGAAGGCCCGACAAGATCGCGACCGCCTCGAACGCCTGTACCGCGAGGATGCCGGGACCATCTCCCTGCGCCGCCTGGAGGTTTCCCGCGCCACCCACGAACAGGCCGTCAGCCAGGTCGCTGCCGCCCACGCCGAGGTGCAACGGGCCCGCGAACAACAAGGCGGCAGCGAGGACGACAATGCCAAGCTGCGCAGCGCCGCCACGGCCCTGAGCAAGGCCGAACTGGACCTGGCCAACACCCAGGTGCGCGCCCGCTCCGCCGGGCTGATCACCGACCTGCGCAGCGATGTCGGCCAGTTCGCCGCCGCCGGCAGCCCGCAGATGACCCTGATCGCCATCCACGACGTGTGGGTGAACGCCGAAATGACCGAAAACAACCTCGGCAAGGTTGAGCCGGGCACACCGGTGGCCATCGTTCTCGACGCCTTCCCCGGCCAGGTGTTTGCCGGCCGCGTGCGCAGCGTCGGCTATGGCGTCAGCGTCGGCAGCAGTACCGCCCCCGGCACCCTGCCGACGGTGCAAAACAGCCGTGACTGGCTGCGTCCGGCACAACGCTTTCCGGTAGTGGTGGAGTTCATTCCCGGCGAGCTGGAAGCACGGCGCGGCATCCGCGTCGGCGGCCAGGCCGAGGTCATGGCATTCCCCAGCAGCGGCAACCCGCTCAACCCATTGGGGCGGCTGTTTCTGCGCCTGATGAGCCTGCTGTCCTATGCCTACTAAGGCTGCGCTTGGCCACGGACACGGGCATGCCGGCTAAGCGCGACTGGCGCAGCCAGCGCGCGCTGCGCCTGGCCAGCGGTACGGCCCTGTGCCTGGCGATCAGCTTTGGCCTGGCGCTGCCGATCCCTTTTATCGCGCCGCTGATCTGCCTGGTGCTGTTGGCTACCCTGCCTCGCCCGCTGCCCCTGAAAGCCGGTATTGGCCTGGCCGTGCTAGCGGCCCTGACCACCGGCAGCGGTCTGTTGCTGATCCCGCTGCTGCGCTATTACCCGGCCAGCGGCGTGGCGATCATCGGCCTGTGCCTGTTTCTCGCCTTTCGCTATGGCCTGCGTGGCGGTAATCCGCTGCTGGTGAAGTTTCTGGTGATTGGCCTGACCATGATCTCGGCCGCCGGCACCGCTGACTTTGGCCTCGCCGTGATGGTCATCGAGGCCTTGGTCAAGGGCCTGCTGCTGGCGGTGCTGGTGGTGGGCGCCAGCCACTGGCTGTTCCCGGAGCCCGCCAACAGCCCAGCACCGCCCCAACCCACCCCGCTGCCTGCCGAAATGGCTAGCTGGGTGGCCCTGCGCGCCACCCTGGTGGTGCTGCCGGCGTTTCTGCTGGCGCTGATCAACCCCGCCAGCTACATGCCGTTGATCCTCCAGGCGGTCAACCTTGGCCAACAGAGCTGCAGCACCTCGGCACGCAACGCCGGCCGTGAGCTGCTGGGTTCGACCCTGCTCGGCGGGGTGCTGGCGATCACCCTGTGGTGCGCCCTTGGCCTGTTCGTGCACTTATGGATGTTCTACCTGTGGCTGCTGCTGTTCGGCCTGTTGCTGGCGCGCAAGCTGTTCGCCCTGAGCGCGACCCGGCAGAGCCCGGCCTTCTGGCTGAACAGCCTCACCACGATGATCATTCTGCTCGGCCAATCGGTGCAGGACAGCGCCAACGGCAAGGACGTGGTCCAGGCCTTTGCCGTGCGCATGAGCCTGTTTATTGCCGTAACCCTGTACGCCTGCCTGATGGTTCAGTGGCTGGATCGCCAACGCCAACCCTCATCCTTGTCCACTCTGCCCTGACGAGCCGACCATGCTGATTAACCTGCTCACCGGCATGCCGGTCATCCTCCTCTGCCTGGTGCTGCAAGCGCTGTTTATCTCCTGGTGCCTACGCGCCTACCTGCGTTTTCGCCCCTATACCCAGACCTCCAACGCCGTACTGCCGGACATCCTGGTGCTGTCAGCGGTGATGCTCCTGCTGATGCTCGGCAACTGCCTGCAAATGGCCCTGTGGGCAGGCGTGTTCGTGCTGTTGGGCGAGTTCGACAGCCTGGCCACGGCGCTGTATTTCTCCGGCGTGACCTTTGCCACCCTCGGTTATGGCGACCTGGTGCTGTCGCCGCAGTGGCGCCTGCTCAGCGCCCTGGAGGCGGCCAACGGCATCCTCATGTTTGGCGTCTCCACCGCCGTGATGACCGCCGCCGTCAGCGACGTGTTCAAGCACAACCTGGCCCGCCATCTGCGACAGCAGCCCTAAACGCAAACGCCCCACACAAGGCGGGGCGTTTTTTTTAACCGGAGCGGATCAGTTCCAGCCGGCGCGGTCCATCAACTTGATGGCTTCCA
This sequence comes from Pseudomonas sp. PGPPP3, assembly GCA_002256055.1. Classification (GTDB taxonomy): domain Bacteria; phylum Pseudomonadota; class Gammaproteobacteria; order Pseudomonadales; family Pseudomonadaceae; genus Aquipseudomonas. The sequence continues at coordinate 6,213 of NKIE01000016.1, forward strand.
CCTGACGTTTGCCAGCCACTTCCATCGGCACGCTGTCGGCCTTGAAACTGCCCCAGGCCGCGACTTCCGCCGACGGCTTGATCGCCGGATTGGCCGGGAATTCCTGGTTGATATCGGCAAACAGGTTCTGCGCCTCGGGGCCGGTCATCCACTCCAGCAGCTTTTGCGCCTCAGCGGCATGCGGGGCGTACTTGGTCACGCCAGCGCCGGACAGGTTGACGTGTACGCCACGGTCAGCCTGGTTGGGCCAGAACAGTTTGACCTTGAGGTCCGGGTCCTGCTTGTGCAGACGGGCGAAGTAATAAGTGTTGACCAGGCCCACATCGCACTGGCCGGCGTCGATGGCCTGCAGCAAGGCGGTGTCGTCGGCAAACACGTCGGTGGCCAGGTTATCCCCCCAACCCTGGAGGATGGTTTCGGTCTTGGCCGCACCGTGGGTTTCGATCAGGGTGGCGGTCAACGACTGGTTGTAGACCTTCTTGCTGGTACGCAGGCACAGACGGCTGGCCCACGCGGAATCAGCCAAGGCTTCATAGGTCGACAGCTCTGCGGGTTTGACCCGCTCGGTGGAGTAGACGATGGTCCGCGCGCGCAGCGACAGGCCGGTCCAACTGCCGGTGCTGGAGCGGTACTGCGACGGAATGTTCTGCTCGATGACCGTCGACTGCAGTGGCTTGAGAATGCCCATCTGCTCGGCCTGCCAGAGGTTGCCGGCGTCCACGGTGATCAGCAAGTCGGCCGGAGTGTTGGCACCTTCGGCCTGCAGCCGCGCCATCAGCGGCGCTTCCTTGTCGGTGATGAACTTGACCTTGACCCCGGTCTTGGCCGTGTAGGCATCGAAGGCCGGTTTGATCAGCTCATCGATTCGCGCGGTGTAAACCACCACTTCGTCGGCCGCCAACAGCGGCATCGACAGGGCGGAAAGGGTCAGTGTGGCTAGCAACGTCTGGCGCAGGCGCATGAAAACAACCTCGGAGAACAATGAAAAACTTAAGCAAATAGTAATTAATGCCATTTGCGTTAGCAATTAATCCCCGCGTCCGCAGCCGCCGTAATTGTCGCTAATCAATTCATCAATATGCCCGCGCCAGCTCCGGCAAATCACCGGACAACCCCAACGCCTGACGGACAAACAGCGCCTTGGCTTCGTTAGCGCCATCGACCAGATTCAGACCACTGTTGCGCAGCCAGCGCAGTGGCAATGGATCGGCCTGGAACAGCCGCTCGAAGCCCTCCATGGCCGCCATCATCGCCAAGTTGTGCGGCATGCGACGGCGCTCGAAGCGGCCGAGCACCTTGATATCGGCGAGGTTTTCGCCCCGCTCCAGCGCGTGCATCAGCACTTCGGCAAGCACCGCGGCATCGAGGAAACCGAGGTTAACGCCCTGGCCCGCCAGCGGGTGAATGGTGTGGGCGGCATCGCCGATCAGCGCCAGACCCGGCTCCACATAACGCTTGGCATGGCGTTGCCGCAGCGGAATGCAATGCCGCGGATCGCTCTCCAACACATCGCCCAAGCGCCATTCAAAGGCCTTGCCCAGTTCGTGGCAAAAGGCAGCATCGCCCAGCGCCATCAGCCGTTCAGCCTCGGCCGGAGTGGTCGACCAGACAATCGAGCACCAGTGTTCGGCATCATCAGCCTTGGCCAGCGGCAGGAAAGCCAACGGGCCGTCATCGGTGAAGCGCTGCCAGGCGGTCTGCTGGTGAGGTTTGCTGCAGCGCACGCTGGTGACGATGGCGTGGTGCAGGTAATCCCACTCACGGGTGGCGCAGCCGGCCAGGCGACGCACCGCCGAATTGGCACCGTCGGCAGCGATCACCAACGGCGCGCGCAGCTCGCGGCCATCGGTGAGGGTCAGCAGCCAGTCATCACCGGAGCGGCGCAGTTGCTCCAGCCGAGCGCCCGGCAACAGGCCCAGATCGGCTTCGTAAAGTGCGTCCAGCAGGCCATCCTGAACCACGCGATTTTCGACGATATGGCCGAGCACCTCGGCATGCACGCTGGCGGCGGAAAAATGCACCTGACCGGTGCCGGAACCGTCCCACACCTGCATCTCGCCGTAGGGGCTGGTGCGCCGTGCGGCGATTCCGTCCCAGGCACCCAGGCGCTCAAGAATGCGCTGACTGGCCGCCGACAAGGCACTGACCCGCGGTTCGAACGCCGCGCTCTGATCGAAGGGTTTGACGCTCAGCGGCCCGCCATCCAGCAGCAGGATTTGCAGCCCGCTGTTTTGCAGGGCCAACGCCAGGGCGCTGCCAACCATACCGGCGCCCACAATGATCAGATCCGCACGCATGTGTATTCCTTAGGCTGCCTGCCGCTCACGCGGCTTGAGTCGTACGTAGAGGGTCTTGTGCACCCGCGCCACCAGCGTACCCTCGCCGTCACGCACGTCCACGTGCAGTTCGGGCAGGTACTTGTCGCCTGCAGCGGTGCGGGTGCGAATGTCCGCCAGCAGCGCTTCGTCGATGGCAAAGTTGGCGAACACCGGGCCTTTGCCTGGGGCGATAAAGTCGATACGCGCCGCCTTGTCCCAGACGATGTACTGGCGGCCGAGGCACTCCATGACCATCAGCATGAAAAACGGATCAGTCATCGAATACAGGCTGCCGCCGAACTGGGTGCCAACATAGTTGCGGTTGTACCAGCCCAGGCCCATTTTTACCTGCACCTGTTGGAAGTCCGCGCTGATATGCCGCACCCGCACGCCAGCGCCGATATAGGGCGGATAGAAGTTCAGTGCCCAGCGCAGAAATCGGGCCTTGCGGGCTAAGGTGCGTGCTTTCATCAATGCTGTCTCAAACGGAACGAGGCCCCAGGCCCATGGCCTGGCGAGCAAACCAGCGCTTGGCTGGCGGTAACAGATCAAGGCCCAACAGGCCAAGATTGCGCCCGGCCACCAGCAGCGGCTGACCGGTGGTGAAGAGTTTGGTCACCTGATCGGAGAAGCCCACAGTCATCTGCTGATCGAGGCGCTGACGGTCGAGATAACCTTGCAGGCACGCCAGCTCGCCCAAGGGCGCGGTGCTGGCCAGCAAGCTCTCGGCCAATTCCAAGGTATCGCGCAGAGACAGGTTGTAACCCTGGCCGGCAATCGGATGCAGGCTGTGGGCAGCGTTGCCGAGCACCACCAGATGGGGACGCACCTGCTCCTGGGCCTCGACCAGCGCCAGTGGATACAGATGACGCGCACCGACCTTGCGCAACGCCCCTAGGCGATAGCCAAAGGCGGCTTGCAGCTCATCCAGAAATGCCCGCTCGGGCAGCGCCGCCAGACGTTCAGCATCGGCACCCGGACGGGTCCAGACCAGCGCGCAGCGATTGTCCGCCAACGGCAGCATGGCCATCGGGCCGGCCTCGGTGAAGCGCTCGAAGGCCTGGCCCTGGTGCGCTTCACTGGGGGTGATATTGGCGATCAGGGCACTCTGCTGATAGGGCCGCTGGGTCACGGCAATGCCCAGCTGCTCGCGCAGACCGGAGCGGCCGCCGTCGGCCAGAATGGCCAGGTCACACTCAAGGCTGGCGCCATCCTTGAGGGTCAGGCGATAGCCATCGCCAAGGTTATGCATGGCCAGCACTTCGTCTGGGCAACGCCAGCTGATCACGTCTTTATCCAGGGCCTGCCACAGGCAATGGCCGAGCCAGGCGTTTTCCACCACATAGCCCAAGGCCGGCACACCTTCGTCAGCGGCACTCAAGCGTGCGGCGCCGAAGCGACCACGGTCGGACACGTGGATCTGCGCAATCGGCTCTGCGCGCTCGCTGATGCTCGGCCAGATGCCCAGGCGCTGGTAGATCTGCCGAGTACCGTAGGACAGCGCGGTGGAGCGCGCATCGTAGCTAGGCTGATAACTGTCACCGGGGGCGAAGGGCTCGATCAGCACGATCTGCCAGCCGCGGGCCTTGGCGCCGGCTTGCAGGGCCAGGGCCAGGCTGGCGCCGACCAGGCCGCCGCCGATGATCGCAAGCTGTACGCGACCCATCAGGCGACCACTGCGCGGGCAGACTGTGCCTCAGCCATCAGGGCTTCGACTTCAGCCACGGTCTTGGGTACGCCGCCGGTGAGAATCTCGCAGCCGCCCTTGGTTACCACCACATCGTCTTCGATACGCACGCCAATGCCGCGCCATTTCTTCGCGACGTTCTGGTTGTCGACGGCGATGTAGATGCCCGGCTCGACAGTCATGGCCATACCGACTTCCAGCTCCCGCCATTCGCCGCCGATCTTGTACTCACC
>NKIE01000016.1:10460-16328 GCA_002256055.1 Pseudomonas sp. PGPPP3
CATACCGACTTCCAGCTCACGCCATTCGCCGCCGATCTTGTAGTCACCAACGTCGTGCACGTCCATGCCCAGCCAGTGGCCGGCGCGGTGCATGTAGAAGGGTTTGTAGGCTTCGCTGGCGATCAACTCATCCACCGCACCGCTCAGCAAGCCCAACTCCACCAGGCCGGCGGTGATCACTTGCACGGTGGCTTCGTGGGCGGCGTTCCAGTGTTTACCGGGGGCAATTTCCTTGAACGCCGCTTCCTGGGAGGCCAGCACCAGCTCGTAGATGGCCTTCTGCTCGGGCGAAAAGGTGCCGCTGACCGGGAAGGTGCGGGTGATGTCGCTGGCGTAGCAGTCGATCTCGCAGGCGGCGTCGATCAACACCAGATCGCCGTCTTTCAGCAGTGCGTCGTTCTCGCGGTAATGCAGGATGCAGGCGTTCTTGCCGGCGGCGACGATCGAGCCATAGGCCGGCATCTTCGCGCCGCCCTTGCGGAACTCGTAATCCAACTCGGCTTCCAGGCTGTACTCATACAGCCCGGCGCGGCAGGCCTGCATGGCGCGTACGTGGGCACGGGCGGAAATGTCCGCAGCGGCCTTCATCACCTTCACTTCCGCCGCCGACTTGTACAAGCGCATGTCGTGCAGCAGGTGGTCGAGGGCAACAAACTCATTCGGTGGCTGCGCACCCTGGCGCGCCTTGGAGCGGATCACGTTGATCCACTCCATCAGATGACGGTCGAATTCCTGGTGAATACCGAGGGCGTAATAGACGCGCTCGCGGCCTTCGATCAGGCCCGGCAGAATCTCGTCGATGTCGCTGATCGGGAAGGCATCATCGGCGCCGTACTGGCTGATGGCGCCATCTTGCCCTGCACGCAAACCATCCCACAGCTCGCGCTCGGGGTTGCGCTCGCGGCAGAACAGCACGTACTCGCCATGCTCACGACCGGGGATCAGGGCCAGCACCGCTTCCTGTTCGGGAAAGCCAGTGAGGTACTGGAAGTCGCTGTCCTGGCGGTAGATATGTTCCACATCGCGATTGCGGATATACACCGGCGCAGCCGGCAGAATGGCAATGCTGTTGGGCTCCATCTGCGCCATCAGCGCCTTGCGCCGACGGGCATATTCCGCTTTCGGGATGCAGGTCATAACGACTCTCGACTGATCAGTGCAGGGACGGTTTCGGCGCAGCGGCCAGCGGTTTGGCGCACTCGGCGAACAGCAGCAGCGGCGCTACACGCAGGTACTCCATGACTTCCATGTAGTCGTTCTCGCCGTCTTCGGACTCTTCCAGGGCGCTCTGCACCTGGGCGATAGCGGCCAGGTCCTGCAGCACTTCCATGGCCTCGGCCGACAACGCGGTGTCGCGGGCAGTCAGGCCAAAACCACCGAGGAAACCCTGACACCACAAGCCCAAGGCCTGAGCACGCTCCACCAGCGGCGCATCGTCGCCCGGCAACAGCAGCACCACGGTAACCTCGGAGCCGGACAGCTCGCCTTTGACCATTTCCTGCAGGCCAATCAGCGCCTGACGCACGTTGTCTTGCGGCTCGCTGCCGAGCAGTTCGGTGGCATCAACCAACCAGGGCTCAAGGTCGAAGCCGGAACCGGCGCAACTGCGACCGAGCAACAGACCATGCAGCTCGGCCGGCGAAACGGGTTGACCGCTGCTGGCGAGCAGGGTGGCGAAAGCGGCGTACGGGGAATTTTGAGTGGTCATCGGAATAGGTATCTGAACTAGGCGCCAGACGGCGCAATGACTAGAATGAAGGCCTCGTATCCTAGCACCGGCAGACGCGCCAAGACCATTCAAGGCGCTCGACGGGTTTGACCTCACGCCGAGCCGGACCTATATAGTTCCGCTCATTTACCGCCAAGTAGAGAGCCAATGGAAGACGCCGATCTGCGCGCACTGACGGCCAAACTGGAGCTACTGATCCAGAGCGTCGAGCACCTCAAGGTTCAGAACCGGCAACTGCGGGCGAGCGAAAAGGCCTGGCGCGAGGAACGCGCCCATCTGATCGAAAAGAACGAAATGGCCCGGCATAAGGTCGAATCAATGATTTCGCGCCTGAAAGCCCTGGAGCAAGACACATGACCCAAGCCAAGACCCTCACTGTGCAGATCCTCGACAAGGACTACTGCATTGCTTGCCCAGCGGACGAGCGCGCCAACCTGGAAAACGCCGCCCGTTACCTGGACGGCAAAATGCGCGAGATCCGCTCCGGCGGCAAAGTCATTGGTGCCGATCGGGTGGCCGTGATGGCCGCGCTGAACATCACCCACGACCTGCTGCACAAGAAGCAGCGCCTCGATCAACAGGCCGACGAAACCCGCGATTGCGTGCGCGACCTGCTCGGCCGCGTCGACAAGGCCCTGGCCACCCATCCGGATGACCAATAAGGCTGATGGCAGTCCCGCATATTTGGGTATACTGGCCACACCTCCCTGGTGTGTGCGCCAGTTGGCGATGTCCCTGAGCCGATTCGCACTACCCTGGGGGTTGCAAGTTGAGACCGGTGCGCATGTCCGCCAGACGGAAAGCCTAAAGGTTTCCTGTAACCTCCACCTTGAACTTTCGGGTTCAAGGGCCAAGCCGACAGCGGCACTCCGGGGAGTCATCTTTCTGCCTGCAGCGCCTGTAACGTCAAACCGCACTGCCGCTCGGCAAAATCCGCAACACCGCCTCCGTGCAAATAGCCATCGCCATGAGTAATGCCACCGCGCCAAACCGCGCTCAGTTGCGCCGCCAATTGCGCGCTGCTCGTCGCGCCCTCAGCCGTGCCCAACAGCAACGCGCGGCCCGCAACCTGTACAAGCAACTGGCCCAGCACCCGACCTTTCGCCGCGCCCGGCACATCGCCCTGTACCTACCCAACGACGGCGAGATCAATCCCGGCTGGCTGCTGCGCGCCGCCCAGCGCCGGGGCAAGACCACCTACCTGCCGGTACTCAGCGCCTGGCCGAAAACCAAGATGGTGTTTCAGCGCATCAACCCGCGGGACAAGCTGCGCCGCAACCGCTTCAGGATTGCCGAGCCATTAGCCAACCGCGCACGTCAGCGCAAGGTCTGGGCCCTGGACCTGATCTTGTTACCGCTGGTGGGGTTTGATGCCCACGGCGGACGCCTGGGCATGGGGGGCGGCTTCTATGACCGCAGTCTGGCGCACAAAACGCGCCACCCAGGCATGCACAAGCCACGGCTACTAGGCCTGGCCCATGAATGTCAGAAAGTCGAGAAATTGCCCACGGCCAGCTGGGATGTGCCCTTGCAGGCAACCGTGACCGATCAAGGCTGGTATGGCGTGGCGCGTCGTCCGGGTTGACGCGCAGGGCTCAGGGTTGCTGCGCCTGACTGACCGGCGCCGCGTCCTGGCGCTCCCACAGACTCTGGGTGTAGCCGGTGGTGACCACCCCCAAACCAAAGACAATAACCAATACCCACAGTAAATCTGGCTTGCGTTTCATCGATTGCCCCCCCTTAAACTTGGCAAACTTCGCACGATGACCGGCGTTATTATTATTTTTCGCCGCAGAACGCAGCATAAACAAGACTATCGTCCGACAACGTGAAGGCCTGCGCAAGTTTTGGCGTCACTCAACCGTCGGTCTGTCACATATTTATTGCAGAGAGCATCCACCGTGGCCCACTGGCTGATGAAATCGGAACCCGACGAACTGTCTATCCATGACCTGCAACGCCTTGGCCGTGCGCGCTGGGATGGGGTGCGCAACTATCAAGCGCGCAACTTCTTGCGCAGCATGCAGGTCGGCGAACAGTTCTTCTTCTATCACTCCAGCTGCCCGCAACCGGGAATTGCCGGCATTGGTCGGATTGCTGCCAGCGCCTATCCCGACCCCACCGCCCTCGAACCCGACAGCCATTACTTCGACGCCAAGGCCAGCGCCGAGAAGAACCCCTGGAGCGCGATCGACGTCGAGTTCGTGGCCGCATTTCCAAGCGTTCTCAGCCTGGCACTGCTGCGCAGCCAACTGGTATTGAGCGACATGGCTCTGCTGCAAAAGGGCAGTCGCCTGTCAGTGATGCCAGTGAGCGCCGAACAGTGGCAGGCCATTCTCGCCCTGAGCTCCGAGGGGCGTTGATAAGTATCAACACAACTTTTTGCCAAAACCGGCAGACTGCAGGTACTTGCTGCAGAAGGAACTCACATGTCTAGCTCGCACCGTCCCTCGCGTTTATTGGTGATCCCCCTGGTTCTGCTACTGGTCGCCGTCGCGGCCTTTGGTTACTGGCGCTCCGTCAGCAGCCGCCTACCAGAGGGCCTGAGCATGGCCAACGGCCGCCTCGAAGCCACCGAAGTGCAGATCGCCAGTAAAACCCCTGGGCGTCTGGCCGAAGTGTTGGTCAACGAGGGCGACCGGGTGAGCAAGGATCAGCTACTCGCACGCCTCGACACCCGCACCCTGGAAGCCAGCCGCACCCAGGCCGAAGCCGAAGTGCTACGGGCCAAACAGACGCTGGCGGCAGCCGAAGCCAATGTGCAACTGCGCCTCAGCGAACATCACCTGGCCGCCCAGGAGCTCAAGCGCACCACGGAGCTGTTCCGCCGTAACTACGCCAGCCGGCAGTTGCTCGACCAGCAGCAATCGCGCCTGGAAACCAGCGATGCTGCCGTCAACGCGGCCCAAGCCCAGGTCGGCGCCTTGCAAGCAGCGATAGGCGCGGCCGAAGCACAGGTGGCTCAGCTCACCAGCGAAATCGATGACAGCAGCCTGCTGGCGCCCATCGACGGCATCGTTCAGCTGCGCCTCGCCGAGCCCGGCGAAGTGCTCGGCGCAGGCGGTCGTGTGCTGCTGATGATCGACGCCAACGACCAGTACATGAACCTCTACCTGCCCGCCGCCCAGGCCGGCGCCCTGGCGGTTGGCGATGAGGCGCGGGTGCTGCTCGACGCCCTGCCCGAGCGCCCACTGCCGGCCAAAATCACCTTTGTTGCAGCCAAATCGCAGTTCACCCCGAAAGAGGTGGAGACCCGTGACGAGCGGCAAAAACTGGTATTTCGCGTCAAGTTGCGCCTGACGGATCCCGCCGCCGTACCCCAAGCCAAGCCTGGCATGCCCGGCGCCGGCTATGTGCGTACTCAGGCAATGGATTGGCCGGCCAATCTGCAATGAGCGAACTTGCGGTTAAGGCCAGCGGTCTGGGCCACCGGTATGGGAAACAAACGGCGCTGGAAGCCATCGACTTCAGCATCGAAGCCGGCACCCGCTGCGCCCTGATCGGCCCGGATGGCGCGGGCAAATCCAGCCTGCTGGGTTTGATCGCCGGGGTGAAAATCCTCCAGCAGGGCGAGCTGGAAGTACTCGGCGGCAACATCAGCGAGCGCCGCCACCGCACCAGCTTGTATCCGCGCATCGCCTATATGCCGCAAGGGTTGGGGCAGAACCTCTATCCGGAACTGTCGATCCGCGAAAACATCCAGTTCTTTGCCACCCTGTTCGGTCTCAGCAAAGCCGACTTCGAGCAGCGCCTGCCCCAACTGCTCAGCGCCACCGACCTCACCCGCTTTACCGAGCGCCTGGCCGGCAAACTCTCCGGCGGCATGAAACAGAAGCTCGGCCTGTGTTGCGCGCTGATCCACGATCCCGACCTGCTGATCCTCGATGAGCCCACCACCGGTGTCGACCCGCTGTCACGGCGCAGCTTCTGGGAGCTGGTCGAGCAGGTGCGCCGCGAGCGCCCGCAACTGACCCTACTGTTGGCCACCGCCTATATGGAAGAGGCCGAACGCTTCGACTGGCTGGTAGCGATGAATGCCGGAGAAGTGCTGGCAACTGGCAGCGCCGAAGAGCTACGGCAGCAAACGCAAAGCGCTACGCTGGAAGAAGCATTTATAAATCTGTTACCGCAAGCGCAAC
>NKIE01000767.1 GCA_002256055.1 Pseudomonas sp. PGPPP3
GACAGGCAAGCGCAAAATCCGTCTAATGCGCCCCGTTGCCCAGATAGCTCAGTCGGTAGAGCAGGGGATTGAAAATCCCCGTGTCGGCGGTTCGATTCCGTCTCTGGGCACCACTAATACCGAGAAACCCCAAGCGAAGTTAAATTCCTTGGGGTTTTTTATTGCCTGCAATCCCTGCCCACTGCCGCCAGCAGGTGCAGAGTCGATACTCCCCGGCAACTCGCTGACGCATGCTCGCAACCACAGACCACGCCGCAACGGTCAGGATTTTGTGTTGGCGCGACAGCCAGCATTAGCGATGCGACAAGCTGTCACATGGCTGGCACTTAGCCCTGTTTGGCCGCTTGGCGCTCGCGGAAGCGCTATGCTAGCTTGACGCCTCGCCAGGAAGGCCAGCCCGCTGCCGGAGCGCATTCGAACAAGAAGAGGACACCCCATGGCCGAGGCCACGCCCGCGCTGGAAATTCGCAACCTGCATAAACGCTATGGCGATCTCGAAGTGCTCAAGGGCATCTCCCTGACCGCCCGCGACGGCGATGTGATCTCGATCCTCGGCTCGTCTGGCTCCGGCAAGTCGACCTTTCTGCGCTGCATCAACCTGCTGGAGAACCCTCATCAGGGCCAGATCCTGGTTGCCGGCGAAGAACTCAAGCTTAAAGCCAGCAAAAATGGCGAGCTCGTGGCCGCCGACAACAAGCAGATCAATCGCATGCGCAGCGAAATCGGCTTCGTGTTCCAGAACTTCAACCTCTGGCCACACATGAGCGTACTCGACAACATCATCGAGGCACCGCGCCGTGTATTGGGGCAGAGCCGCGCTGAAGCCACCGAGATGGCCGAGGCCTTGCTGGCCAAGGTTGGCATCGCCGACAAGCGCCACGTTTATCCCGCCCAACTCTCCGGTGGCCAGCAGCAAAGGGCCGCGATTGCCCGCACGCTGGCCATGCAACCGAAAGTGATCCTGTTCGATGAGCCAACTTCGGCCCTCGACCCGGAAATGGTAC
>NKIE01000768.1 GCA_002256055.1 Pseudomonas sp. PGPPP3
GAACCGCGCGATGCGGCCAATGGCCTCGCGCAGGTCGTCTTCGTGCGGCAAAAACACAATCCGGAAATGGTCGGGTTGCTTCCAGTTAAAACCGGTTCCCTGGACCAGCATGACACGGGTCTCGCGCAGCAACTCCAGGAAAAATTGCCGGTCGTCCGAGATGGGGTACACCGCCGGGTCCAGCTTGGGAAACATGTACAGCGCAGCCTGCGGCTTGACGCAGCTCACGCCGGGGATGGCAGTAATCAGCTCAAACGCCAGATCGCGTTGGCGGCGCAGGCGTCCGCCTTCACACACCAGGTCATTGATGCTCTGGTACCCGCCCAGCGCCGTTTGGATGGCCCACTGGCCCGGTACGTTGGAACACAGCTTCATGTTGGAGAGCATGTTCAGGCCCTCAATGTAGTCGGTGGCCGACTTTTTGTTGCCCGACACCACCATCCACCCTGCCCGATAGCCACAGGAGCGGTAGCTCTTGGACAGAGAATTGAAGGTCAGCGTCAGAACGTCACTGGAAAGTGATGCAAGCGCTGTGTGCTTCACGCCGTCGTACAGCACCTTGTCGTAGACCTCATCGGCCAGTATCACCAGGCCGTGTTGGCGTGCCAACTCCACGATGCCCTTGAGCAGTGCGTCCGAGTACAAAACCCCGGTAGGGTTGTTGGGGTTGATGACCACAATGCCTTTGGTGCGCGTCGTAATTTTGGACTGAATGTCGTCCAGATTCGGCATCCAGCCATTGGCCTCGTCGCACAGGTAGTGCACGGGCGTTCCGCCCGACAAACTGGTGGCTGCCGTCCACAGAGGATAGTCAGGCATGGGCAGCAGCAACTCGTCCCCATCGTCCAGCAAAGCGTTGGTGGCCATCGTGATCAACTCACTGGCGCCATTGCCCAGGTAAATATCGTCCAGCGTGACGCCCACGATGCCCTGCTTTTGCGTCTCGTGCATCACGGCTTTGCGTGCGGCAAAGATGCCTTTGCTGTCCGAATACCC
>NKIE01000769.1 GCA_002256055.1 Pseudomonas sp. PGPPP3
GACGGTTCCGTGCAGCAGATCGAGCGCATCCCGCAGGAGTTGAAAGACCTCTACGCCACCGCGTTCGAAGTGGACACCAAGTGGATCGTTGACGCCGCCAGCCGCCGTCAGAAGTGGATCGACCAGGCCCAGTCGCTGAACCTCTACATCGCCGGTGCCTCGGGCAAGAAGCTCGACGTGACCTACCGCATGGCTTGGTACCGTGGCCTGAAAACCACCTACTACCTCCGTGCCCTGGCCGCGACCAGCACCGAGAAGTCGACCATCAACACCGGCAAACTCAACGCCGTGTCCAGTGGTGGCAGCGACGAAGGCTACAGCGCCGCACCGGTAGCCCCGGCCGGCCCGGCACCCGTGCCGAAAGCCTGTGCCATCGACGAGCCAGACTGCGAAGCCTGCCAGTAAGGTGTTCGACAACGCGCGGAGCTGAGCGGCGCCCGCGTTGTTGCCGCGTCGGCCGACCCCGGTCATGTACAACAGTACACTCCCGGGGCCAGCCGCCACGGCGCCTAGCGCTCACTCGCTCAGCTACGCGCTCGATACGGGCACAAGGCAAAAGCACAGCGCTTTAGGCACACAAACCAAAGCAACACCCGATTTAGCCCCCCTCGCCCGCTTGCGGGAGAGGCCCGGGAGAGGACGCCGACTCAGAGCGACCACCCCGACCAGCGGTACCCGTTTTGCCTTTGCGCGTTACACGCAACGGAACACAATTGAATTAACTGTATATCCACACAGGCCGGTTATTTCACCGCCCTGAAGCAGGAGCCAAGCCATGCTGAGCTGGGATGAATTTGACAAAGAAGACGAAGTCGACCTGAACGCCGTCAAGGCCGCGCCGACCGTCGTTGAAATGAGCCTCGACAAGCTCGACAAGGATGGCCAGAACGCCGCCGTTGAGGCGCGTGCCGTCTCCGCCAGCGACTCGCCTGCCATTGCCCGCGCCAAAGCTGCACTGGATCAGCTCGACATCGCCGAAGGCCTGGCC
>NKIE01000770.1 GCA_002256055.1 Pseudomonas sp. PGPPP3
AACAACGCCTTGCGCTCCAACTCATCCGGAGTGATCAGGTACTGCGCCGGCAAGCGTGCGGCGCGCACAATTGGCTGATTGGCCGCAGGGAAGTCGTAGTCAGGCAATTGCCGCGGGCTGACCCAGGCCAGCGGCTGGCCTTCAGCGCCATGGGGTTCGCCGGTAAAACCACTGACCTCCCAAACATCCAGCAACACCTGTTTGTCCGGGTAGTCATGTTGCACCTTGATCAGCGGCCGCGCAGCGGTAACGGCAATGCCCAGTTCCTCCTGCAGCTCACGGTGCAGGGCCGTGGCCACGCTCTCACCAGTCTCCACCTTACCGCCGGGAAACTCCCACAGACCGCCCTGATGCTGCTGATCAGCACGCTTGGCCAACAGAATCTGCCCATCGGCACGACGAATCACCGCCGCCGCTACATGTACTCGCTTCACCACGAAGGCTCCTCAAGGGCCGCCTGCTGCCATCGCTGGAAGGCCGGCCACTGGTAAATGGTTGCAACATACTCCGCCACCAGAGGCGGCAGCTCCACACGGTAGCTGCGCAAGCGCGCCGCCACCGGGGCATAGAAAGCATCGGCGATGCTGGCATGGCCGAACAAGAAGGCGCCGTCGGCACCGAAACGCGTGCGGCACTGCGTCCACAGCGCGATGATCCGCTCAATATCGGCCAAGGCGTCGGCAGGCATGTCCACCAGCACCTGGTCACGAGCCAGGTCCATCGGCAAATGGGTGCGCAAGGCGACAAAACCACTGTGCATCTCGGCACAGACGCTGCGTGCCAGAGCGCGGGCATATTCACCGCGCGGCCACAGATGAGCTTCCGGATAGGTTTCGGCGAGGTACTCGGCAATCGCCAGGGAATCCCATACCGGGCCGTCCTCGGTGATCAGCAGCGGCACCTTGCCCGTCGGTGAGTAGGCCAGAATTCGCGCGCGGGTATCGGCCTCACGCAGACGAATCAACACCTCGTC
>NKIE01000771.1 GCA_002256055.1 Pseudomonas sp. PGPPP3
CAAACCCTGATCTTTGTAGGGCTGCCAGAGGCTTTCCAAGCCCTTGTATTGCGGAGTGAAGCCGCACTTGCTGGCAGTGTTGACCACCAGAATGGCCTTGCCGGCAAAGTCGGCCAGGGTCTTCTGCTCACCTTTGATGGTGGTACAGGGAATGCTGAGAAGCTGATTGCTCATGGAATGAATCTCGCGAAAGAAATGGCCCGGCCAATATAGCGAGCAATTAAATTGCACACAATTTAATTATCCAGCCCGACACTCAGGAGACCACCCACTAGTCCTTTGCCGGCTTGAGATTGAGCGCCACCGAGTTGATGCAATAACGCAAACCAGTCGGTGCCGGGCCGTCATCAAACACATGCCCCAAGTGCGCATCGCAGCGCGCACAGAGCACTTCGGTGCGCTGCATGCCGTGGCTGTTGTCGGCCTGATTGACCACGGCAGTAGCCGTCACCGGCTGAAAATAACTCGGCCAACCGCAGCCCGCATCAAACTTGGCAGCCGCATCAAACAGCTCCGCGCCGCAACACGTGCAGAGGTAGCGCCCCGGCAATGTAGTGGCGTGATAAACACCCGAAAACGGCCGCTCGGTGCCTTTCAGCCGGCACACCTGAAACGCCTCCTCGGACAACTGCTCACGCCAGGCCTGCAGTGGCTTTTCCAACTTTTCCATAAGCACCTCGCAAAGGAGAAAAAAGCCCGGCCTGTCCCTTTCCCCAAGGTCGGGCCGAACGTATGATTCGACCCCAGTTTGTCACCCACGCCAAGCACTGCCAAGGCGAGTCAGATCAAGCCTGTTGCAGCATTTTTCCGCGGCGTTTGTTTCTTTCAGGATCATTTCCATGCAGATCAGCAAATCCAACAAGCTCGCCAACGTCTGCTACGACATTCGCGGCCCGGTGCTCAAGCACGCCAAGCGCCTGGAAGACGAAGGCCAGCGCATCCTCAAGCTGAACATCGGCAACCCTGCGCCGT
>NKIE01000772.1 GCA_002256055.1 Pseudomonas sp. PGPPP3
GAGCATGGCGGCGAGTTTCCCGCCTCAGTCACCCAGCTGACCGAGCTGCCCGGCATCGGCCGCTCCACCGCGGGCGCCATCGCCAGCCTGAGCATGGGCCTGCGCGCGCCGATTCTGGACGGCAACGTCAAGCGCGTGCTGGCGCGCTACAGCGCCCAGGAAGGCTATCCCGGCGAGCCCAAAGTAGCGGCACAACTGTGGGCCCTGGCCGAACAGCTAACCCCCGCCGCACGGGTCAACCATTACACCTAGGCGATGATGGACCTCGGCGCCACCCTCTGCACCCGCAGTAAGCCCAGCTGCCTGCTGTGCCCGCTGCAGCGTGGCTGCCAGGCGCACCTGCTGGGCCTGCAAAGCCGCTACCCGATTCCCAAGCCGCGCAAGGTCCTGCCGCAAAAAAGCACCCTGATGCCACTGCTGGCCAACCGCGACGGCGCCATCCTGCTCTACCGCCGCCCGGCCAGCGGCCTGTGGGGCGGCCTCTGGAGCCTGCCCGAGCTACTCGCCGGCGAAGAACTCGACGGCCTAGCCCTGCAGCACGGCCTCATACTCGGCGAACGCCAGGCCTTGCCGGCCCTGACCCACACCTTCAGCCACTTCCAACTGGCCATCGAACCCTGGCTGGTGCACGTCGAACAGGCCAGCAGCGCCGTGGCCGAGGGCGACTGGCTCTGGTATAACCTCGCCACCCCGCCGCGCCTGGGCCTGGCCGCACCGGTCAAAAAGCTGCTGAAACGCGCCGCCGACGAATTGAACGCAGGAGAGTTGTCATGACCCGCACCGTGAATTGCCGCAAGCACAAACAAGAACTGCCAGGCCTGGAGCGTCCGCCGTATCCGGGAGCCAAAGGCGAAGACATCTTCAACAACGTCTCCAAGCAGGCCTGGGACGAGTGGCAGAAGCACCAGACCATGCTGATCAACGAACGCCGCCTGAACATGATGAATGTCGAGGATCGTAAGTTCCTACAAG
>NKIE01000773.1 GCA_002256055.1 Pseudomonas sp. PGPPP3
TCAAGGTGGGCAATGCCCTGGTCGGTGCCTGGTTCGACACCTACCGTGACTACCCGGCCATGGCCTGGGACCGCGAGGGTGGTGACAAGGACTACCAGAAGGACAAGCCCGGCAACCTGGTCAACCACCACTACGTCAACGCCAAGGGCAAGAAGCTCGGCGACAAGTTCACGGCGGCCATCAATGCCCGCGGCAAGGCCGTGCCGGAGCAGCTGCCGACGCTGATCAACGGGCAGTTGAGCCTGGAGTCGGCCACCGACGCCGGCAACGTGCACGACGAGTTGCTGAAAGTGTTCAAGGCGCTGCACCGCCTGCCGGTGCATGACAGCGACAAGCGCGCCGCCATGTACCGCGACAAGGTGCTGAACAACCCGCACTACCACGCGCTGAAGGCCCGCATGGACCTGTGGTGCGCGCTGTGGTTCTGGCCTGGCGGGCAAATCGACCTGGCACCGCTGCCGCTGGATTTTGCGCAGCCGAAGCCTATGGCGCTGGCACTGGCGCACGACGTGGCGCGGCAACGCCGCTTCTTCCACTGGGAGCTGGAGTTCCCGGACGTGTTCACGGTCAGCCAGCCCGGCTTCGACGCCATGCTGGGCAACCCGCCCTGGGAGATTCAGAAGCCCAACTCCAAGGAGTTCTTCTCCAACCACGACCCGCTCTACCGCGCCTACGGCAAGCAGGAGGCGTGGGCCAAGCAGCTGGACTACTTCAAGAGCCTGCCCGAGTTGGAACACCAGTGGATTGCCTACAACGCCGGCATCAAGGGCATGTCCAACTGGGTGAAGTGCGTGGGGCAGCCCTTCGGCGACCGCATCACGAAGGACAAGGACGGCAAGAAGAAGCACGACCTGAACCTGGGCGGCCGGGGTGCAAACGGTTTTGCCGAGTCAGAACGCCTGCACGAGAAATGGCGGCGGCAGCGCAGCAAGCGCAAGGGCTTCGCAGACCCGGCACACCCCTTCGTGCAC